>NZ_JBSSFA010000006.1:0-278755 GCF_054062215.1 Bacillus sp. TE9106W | reverse complement strand
TCACCTGAAAATATTATAGGTTGAATTCTGTAAAATATAAAACCTGTAATTGTAAATTTTTATAGTTTTTTATAGATTCTTATTTACTGTTATTAACTCCTTTAACAAATTACGACATAATAGGAGATAAAAAAGAAAGAAACTATTGGTACAATCCACTGTAAACCACTCGTTTACACAATAAAAAAGAGAGAATAACTCTTTGAGTTATTCTCTCTCTTCTATTAAAACAGATGAATGTTTTCTTTCTTGCAAGCTTCACGTAAATCGTCAGGCCATACAGAAGATTGAACTTCACCGATATGTGCTTTACGTAAGAAGTACATGCACATTCTTGATTGTCCAATACCACCGCCAATTGTTAATGGTAGTACGTCTTCTAAAATACCTTTATGGAAATCATACTCACGTTTGAAGTCTTCACCTGTTTTCGTTAACTGCTCATCAAGTGATTTACTATCAACACGAATTCCCATTGATGATAATTCGAATGAAGATTGTAGTACTGGGTGCCAGAATAAAATATCACCGTTTAATTTCCAATCATCATAATCAGCTGCGCGTCCATCATGCTTTTCACCTGAACGAAGCGCATCACCAATTCCGATAATGAAGACTGCACCGTGTTCTTTTGCAATTGCATGTTCACGATCTTTCGGTGTTAATTCTGGATATTTATCTTCTAGTTCTTGAGAAGTAACGAATACAATTTCTTCTGGTAAATACTTCCCAAGGAACGGATACTTTTCAAATAAGTGGTCTTCTAAATCTTTGAATATTCCATAAATTGTTAGTACTGTTTTTTGTAAGTAATCTACAGTACGCCATTCTTTTTGAACGATTTTTTCCCAATCCCATTGGTCAACGTAAATAGAATGTGTTGCATCAAGTTCTTCATCACGACGGATCGCGTTCATGTTTGTATATAAACCTTCACCAGCTTCATATCCATATTCATGGAGTGCAAATCGTTTCCACTTCGCTAGTGAGTGCACAATTTCTAATTCTTCTCCTGAGTGTAACATATCAAATTCAATTGGACGTTCTACACCGTTTAGATGATCGTTTAATCCTGATTTTTTCGTTACGAATAATGGTGCAGATACACGGAATAGTTCAAGTCGTTTTGCTAATTGATCCTCGAAAAATGTTTTAACTTCCTTAATTGCGATTTGAGTCTCTCTTACTGTCATTAATGATTGATACATGGTGGTTTCCTCCTAAAATGTTTGGATGTTGTGAAAAGAAGCCAACAAAAAAAGCCCTTCTTTCCCAAAAAACTGGGACGAAAGGCTTTGGTTCCGCGGTACCACCCAAATTAGCAACAGAGGTTGCTCACTTATACAATACGGAGATGAAATATCTCGATACTGTTCTTCTTGTAACGGCGAAGTTCCCGGCTAAGTCTACTTTCCTGTAAAGGATTTCGGTTAGCAACTCCAGGAGGTTCTTCATAATAGGCTTCGTATCAGGCTCACACCACCCCTGACTCGCTTAGACTACGTCCTACTACTACTCGTCCTTTCATAGTCGTTTTGTTGTCACATCTCTGAAACATTTTATTAATGATTATTCTATACAAAAAATAAAGAAAGTCAACAAAAAGTTTTAAAATATTTTTCAATTTTTTATTTTACGGCTTTATTGATTGTTTCCAATATACCTTCTTTACTTCTTTTGCCTAGGTATTCTAAAAAACGTCTCACTAACTGAAACTAACGTATATACGACGATTAATGTAATCGTTCGAAATATAGAATCCGCAGTATTTCGTATTATTTTCATTTTCTTTGTAATTCCTTTCAGTTTACTTGCAAATTCATGATATACTATAGCATTCAAGCAGTTTGTTTTCCTTAAAGCAAACATAGTCATTTATAAAGAGTATTTTCTAAATCATTGACTATTATCAAATTAGATTTTTATATAACGGAGTGATTATATGAGTAAAACAAAAGCAAAACCGAAAAAAGGTGTAGGACAAGGTACAGGAAGTAAAGGGTGGAACCGTTGGCAATCAAGTGCAAAAAAGAAGAAAGCTGCAAAGCCATACAAAAGTAAAGGTACAAAGAAATAACATTTAGTTTCTTTACTTTGTACAAAACAAAATATAATTATTACAACGAAAAAGCTATGCCCTCATATATTTGAAGGCATAGCTTTTTTTATTAGATCATTAAAATATCTCGAATTTCTTCTTCTGTGATTGATGATAATTTCTCTTCTCCAGGCTCAATCACTTCAGCAATTAAATTTTTCTTACTCTCTTGCAGTTCATGCATTTTTTCCTCGATTGTTCCGTGAGCCACTAACTTAATAACTTGTACCGTATTTTTCTGTCCCATCCGATATGCCCGATCTGCTGCTTGTTGTTCAACAGCTGGATTCCACCATAAATCGTATAATATAACCGTATCGGCACCCGTTAAGTTAAGCCCCGTACCACCAGCTTTTAAAGAAATGAGAAATAGGTCCCCTTCGCCTTCGTTAAATCGATTACATAGCTCTACACGTTCTTGCGAAGGTGTATTTCCGTCTAAATAAAAGTATGGAATCGCTTGACGATTTAATTCACGACCAATAATGGACAGCATCTTTGTAAATTGAGAAAAAATTAAAATTCTCTTACCGGTACTTCTACATTCCTCTAGTATGTCTAACAGTTGCTCAAATTTAGCTGAACTCCCTTTATAATCATCAACGAATAGAGCGGGATGACAGCAAATTTGTCGCAATCTCGTTAAGCCAGCTAAAATTCTAATTTTATTTTTACGTAACGTATCTTTGTCTAAATGTTTTAACGTTTCTTCTCTTAATTTCGCTAAATAAGCAGCATATAGTCTCTTTTGATCTGGTAATAACTCCGATGACTGTAAGTGCTCTATTTTATCTGGCAGCTCCTTTAATACATCTTCTTTTAGTCGTCTTAATACGAACGGTTTTACGCGCTTCGCAATATCTTCACGCCTTAAATCACTGAATTCTTTTCTTCCTGGTAATAATTCTGGAAATACGACATGAAAGATAGACCATAGCTCTTCTAATGAATTTTCGACAGGCGTTCCCGTTAGTCCGAAACGATATTCAGCTTGAATTGTTTTCACTGCTCTTGCAGTTTGCGTTGTCGGATTTTTAAACGCCTGTGCTTCATCAAGAAATAGTGTATGAAATGGCCTCGCATACGACCTTACATCTCTTCTCAGTAATGGATATGACGTAATTACGACATCAAATTCCGCTACGTCTTTTAAGATTTTTCGTCGTTCTGTTTGATTTCCATCTGCAATAACCGCTCTAATATGTGGGGCGAATTTTTTCAACTCGCTTAACCAGTTGTAAACTAGAGACGATGGAGAAACGACTAATATAGGGAGCTTCTTCTCTCGAATTTCAGGCAAAACAGAATCTATATAAGCAATACTTTGCAACGTTTTTCCAAGTCCCATGTCGTCTGCTAAAATACCGCCAAAACGGTAATAGGCGAGTGTTTTCATCCACTCGAATCCGTATACTTGATACTCTCTCATTACAGCATGTAAAGTTTGCGGCACTGTAAACTTTAATTTTTTCGGGTTTTGAATACTTTCCACTAAATCTTGCACAGACTCATCTAAACTTAAAACATTACCTTCATGAAGTCCGTTCATCCATTTTACACTTCGAATAAGCGGAACATTCACTTCTTCCCCATGTAAAAATTCTTTTCGAATACCTGATTCTTTTACAAACTGATTAATTTCATTAAACTCTTTGCTCTCTAGTGATAATAAAGAACCATTCGCTAGTCGGTAATATTTGCGTTTCTCTTCCAGAGCCACTAACACACCTTTTATTTCCGCTTCCGGTATTCCTTTTATATCAAAACGAAATGATAACCAATCAATTCTTTCTTTTCTTCTCACTCTAATAAGAGGTGCGGTATCGCCTTTATGAATGCGTAATTTAATTGCTGTTGTCGCGTAAATATCAACTAAACCCTTTAAAGTTGGAACGATGTGATATAAAAAGTTATACTCTGCTTCTTCATTATGCATAAAATAACCGCCTTCCGTTTTTGCGAAGGCACTTTCACTCATAATGTCTAAAATCTCTTTTTCCTTTTTCTCATCACGATTAAAGACAGACGGTTGCCCGTCTTCTTCTAGCGGATTAATCACGACGTTTCCATAATGAAATTCGAGACCTGCTAACAAACGATTTTTCACTCGATCTAAATACAGTTTTGCTTTTAACGACGGCGTTTCAACACGATCGGATATTCCTTCATCAATGCGCACTGTTCCAAGTTTCATTAATCCAGGCACAACTTTTGCTACGAAGTGTTCCATCTTATTTTCAGGAATATAAAACTGATTGCTATTTGAGCGACTCATCATTTTTTGCAATTCAATAAGTCGCATACAATCTTCCATAGGTAAATGATATAGTTTCCCATCGTAAAGAGCGTTGTTATACATCTCCATAACTCGAACACGATTTAGGCCGTCTATATGAAGTGTAAAACCGCCATTATTCCCTTTCGTAAACTCAAAATGTAATGGCAATAAACCTTTTGAAATTTGTAACCCGTGAAACAGTTGCTCATTTTGTTTCAGCTGTACATACTCGGCTCTAGAAAGTGCAGCGAGCATATCATTCCACGAAGCTGGCGGTATAAATATCATACTTTCATCTTGTTTCGCATGTACTTCTAGTGCATCTTCATACATTTTTTCATTATGATATATTTTAATGAGGTGTTGTATAATCACGTCCGTTTCTTGTTTAAAACTGTGTATATCTGGCGTGTATGTAAATTCATTGGAACAATGAAAAGTCTCTCTCTTCTCCACTTTAGAAAGAAATTCTCTAATATGATTTATAAGATATGTTTTCGCAAGTTTTAACTGAATTCCAAGAAGAGCCCCACCGCTTTTCGTCGCTACTGGTGAACATATAAACGCAACATCTAATATTTCACGTGTATCAAAACGATGTTGTTTACTTTTTGGCCTCAGTGGTTTGTCTGCAAACAACTGAAACATCCCATTTGTTAATTGATCATTTCTGCTACTAACAGAGCCCATTCCACCCGCTTGCTGGTTATAATTTATTTGTATCAGTACAGCTGCAACATGTTGACAGTACGTTTGGAAAGAGGCTAATGAAGGACAACTACATCTCGCAACAACATCACCTTTTTTAGCTTTTTCTACTGTAACATGAAAATCTTCATTCCCTTTTACCGTCGCCTCGCAAATTTCTTTCGTTTCATCATAGTGATTCACGATTACTTTATTTGATTTATAATAAGCTTCGCCTCTTTTATATGAGGTTTCTCCGCAAACTTCTTTAATAATCGATTTATTTAATGTAAAACTCATTGTTTTGACACTTCCTTAATGTAAAACCATTTTCTCTTACTTAACATTTTACATGCTTCACGAGAAAATATAAAATGTTGATTTAACAAAAAAAGATGCTTATTTATAAGCACCTTTTCACTCTATATCCATCAGTCGTTTCGCCTCAAAATACAACACCTGAATAAATTTTTTCGTATTAATTCGTATATGGCCAGAAGTCGCTACCTCATCCTTTGTCATTTCTGTCATCCGTTTTCTAACTACAGTGAAATCAAAAAACTTCGGAGCATAACTTTCAAATTTCGGATTTGAAAAGTCTGTTAGTCCAAGGGAAGCTAAATGATTTAATGATTGATAAATTGCTCTTCTTACACGTTGTTCAGATGCTTTTCTCTCCTTCTCTATATCTGCATCTGAAGCTAGTTCCCCTAATTTTTTTACTGTTATTTGGTGAAAGATATCTTTTAAAGCAGGAAATCCAAATTCAAATGTTTGCGCCTTTTCTTGTCCATATAAATATTCCAGCATACTAAGTAAATCTTTACTTCCATTCTCTCCCGCAATACCGAGTTCTGATAGTAAGAAGTGTCCTGAATCTGATATCTTTTTCCCTTCTTGCGCTGGTTCATTACGCATTTGCGGCTTTTCCCACTGAAACACATTATTCAATGATTTTTGAATGTCATATATAGAACGTTCCAAACGAATACGTTCTATCACTTTTCGTACAACAGATACTACTTCAATTTTGTTTAGTGGTTTTGTAATATAATATTCCACACCAAGTGTATACGCCTCACCAATGAGCTGTTTCGATTCAACTTGAGAAATCATAATAATTTTCCCAGTAAATGAAGATGCTATATGGCGAACTGTTTCAATGCCGTCTCTCATCGGCATTAGTAAATCAATAAATAAAATGTCCACTTTTTTATAATTTAACTGTTCTGCTTCAATAAACGCTCCATCTTCCGATTCTCCAATTACTTCCCCAAGATCGCCATCCTCAATAATTTGCGAAAGCATCGAACGGAAAACTTCATCATCATCTACGATATAATAAAACAAACCTATTCCCCTTCCCGCTTTAAACTGCACTCCGGTAAACAAACGATAAACTTACACCCGTTCCCATTTTCATTGTCTTCTAACCTTACTTCTCCGCCGAGCTCTGTTACCATTTCGTCTATGTAAGAAAGTCCAATACCTGTGGACGGTGTTCCTGTTTGATCATACTTTGAAGTAAACCCGGGCTTAAATACTAATTTCTTATACTTTTGCGTTATACCAGGGCCATCGTCAATTACTTCGAAGATTACATGTTGCTCTCGTTTATATAATTTAATATGAATGAGACCTCTATCTTCAATTGCTTCTACTGCATTCGCAACTAAGTTATTAAAGATTGATAGTACTGTATACACGTGATATGCAGCGTGTTCACCTTCTATATGTTTAGAAAAACGTATATCTTTCCCTAACATTGCAGCATACTTTTCATTTATTCTTACAATCATTTCTATAAGCTCATGACCTTCTACATACTCCGCCACATTTTTATCTAATAGCAGTTTAGATAACCCTGCAAAAATCCTTTGATTATCCTTTTTTATTTCGTGCACTTCTCCTGCTATTTTCAATGCTGTTTTACTGCTGGAA
The DNA here is from genome assembly GCF_054062215.1 of Bacillus sp. TE9106W. NCBI lineage: Bacteria > Bacillati > Bacillota > Bacilli > Caryophanales > Bacillaceae > Bacillus > Bacillus sp. TE9106W. Next base: position 271,751 of record NZ_JBSSFA010000006.1, on the reverse strand, counting down.
TCATCGTTCGCTTGTAAGTTTCGATATAGTTGATATGCTTCTTGTGTAATCAACTCTGCATTTTGTAACGTTTTTTTCAAATGAACAGATTCTACATATAAATTTGAAAGGTGCATAAACATTTTTTCATTTTCTTTTCGAACTTGTGATTCTTTTAATTTCGTTTCATATAAATTCATCATATTTAAAAAACCGAGTGCAAAGAAACTACGAAAAATAGCAATAATAATAAGTTTATTTACTTCAGAAACTGTTATCGTTGTACCGAGCACTACCATATGATAAATTGCGAGTTCTGACATACTTGCAATAATTTCAATTGTAATTCCAAGGCACCCTATAACAATTGGTTTCTGATGAAACTTATTCACCCTGCAAAGTGAAAAAAGACTTCCATAAATAAAATAATAAAAGAACACAGGATAGCGCAAATAAAATGATTCTGTCATATGAAATGAACCTTGCATGATCCAGTCAAGGCATACGCGGAATAAAACGACACATATACCGACAAGAATACCTGCAGCCGCTGCTGGTATTCTTCTTAAAAATAGTAATAAAAAGAAGAAAAGCGGCGTCCCAAAGCTAACGCGAAACATATCGTTAAAAGGATGAAAATTAAGCTCTCCAGCAATCGGAACAACTACCATTAATATAATTAAAAGGGATATATCTTTCTTCCATAACTGATTCCAATTCAAAGGTGCCACTTCCTATACTTTTTGTCAGTAGTAAAAGTGAAAGCCCGCTTATTTTTATAAACGGGCTTTATTTCTATATTGTAACCTTTTCTACCGCTTTTATTTGGCGATACTCTGGCTCCCAAATTGCTTCTTTCACTGCAATCTTGATATCGTTATCACTTAAGTTCTCTCTAGCAACACCTTCTGCAACAGCAACTTTCGCTACTTCAATTGCAACCATTTCCGAGATATTACGTAACTCTTCAACTTCTGGTAATATAGGTGCACCTGGCTGACTTGTATCTACCATGCTTGCAACTGCTTCAGCTGCTGCTGCGAACATTCCATCCGTCATGACGCTTGCACGTACGACAATTGTTCCAAGACCAAGTCCAGGGAAAATAAGTGCATTGTTTGATTGTCCAATCACATACGTTACACCGTTATATGTAACTGGTTCAAATGGACTTCCTGTTGCAACTAATGCTCTTCCTTCTGTCCACTCAATTAAATCAGCTGGTTTCGCTTCAGCAAGTGGCGTCGGATTCGACATCGGTAAAATGATTGGTCTTTCTACGTGAGAAGCCATTTCTTTAACAATCTCTTCTTTAAATGCACCTGCAACCGTTGATGTACCGATTAAAATTGTCGGTTTTACATGCTTCACGACTTCAGCAAGTCCGATTACACCATTTTCTTTCCACTCACTTACTTCCGCTTCTTTTCTTGCATACGGAATTTGGAAATCAAGAAGATCTTCCATGTTATCTGTAACTAATCCGTTACGATCAATACACCAGAAGCGCTTATATGATTCTTCTTCTAATACGCCGACGCGTACCATCGCATCTCTAACTTGATCTGCGATACCGATTCCAGCCGTACCAGCACCAAACACAACAACGCGGTGTTCACTTAGCGGTACACCAGAAGCTTTCACTGCAGATAATACAGCAGCAAGTGAAACTGCACCTGTTCCTTGAATATCATCATTAAACGTACAAATATCATGACGATATTTATCTAAAATTTTTCGTGCATTTCGAGAGCTAAAGTCTTCCCAATGTAAAAGTGCTTTCGGGAATTGTTTATTTACCGCTTGTACAAATGTATCAATAAATTCATCGTAAGCTTCACCTGTTATACGGGGGTGACGATTTCCAATATAAAATGGATTATTTAATAGTTCCTCACGATTTGTACCTACGTCTAAAATTACCGGTAATACGCGGCTAGGATCGATTCCAACTGCTGCCGTATAAACAGCTAATTTTCCGATTGCGATGTTGATACCACCAACGCCCCAGTCACCAATTCCAAGTATGCCTTCTCCATCTGTAACAACGACTAAATCAATATTTTCTGCTGTTGCACCGATATTGGCGAATGCTTCTTCAATACCTGACGGATCGTTAATTGATAAATACACACCACGTGGTTTACGGTATTCATGACTATATCTTTGGATTGCTACACCAACAGTTGGTGTATATACGATTGGTAACATTTCGCGTAAATGATCTGTTAAAATGCGATAAAATAACACTTCATTTCGATCATGTAACGCTGTTAAGTATACATTCTTTAATAAATCATCCGGCTGAGAACAAAATTGTTCGTATGCTCGGCGTGCTTGTTCTTCTAAAGTTAAAACTGCTGGCGGTAATAACCCTTTTAAACCTAATTCTTCTCTTTCTTCTTGCGTGAAAGCGACCCCTTTATTTAAAAGTGGTGTTGATAATACTTCTACTCCTCTTAATGTCGTTTCTAATGAACCATTAGAAGCTACTGTAAACTTGCTCATAACATCCCTACCTCTATTCATATATAGCATTTCTATATTGTAAACAAAAAAGAGGGGCTTGTCCCCCTCTTCTTTTAATTTTTCTTTAAAAGAGTTGCTCCTGCAATCCCTGGGTGTGTCATTTCAAATGGATCTAGAATTAACTCTAAATCTTCTTGTGACAATACACCATTTTTCACACAAAGTTCTCGAACGGATTGCCCTGTCGCGATTGCTTCTTTCGCAACGCGAGCTGCTGCTTCATAACCGATATGAGGGTTCACGGCTGTAATAATTCCTACACTCTTCTCAACATACTCTTTTAAGCGATCTTCATTCGCTTCAATTCCTTTTAAGCAATTATCTGTAAAGGCACGGAAACCGTTATTCATAATGCTAATTGATTGTAGTAAGTTGAAAACAAGTACTGGTTCCATCACGTTTAATTCTAATTGACCTGCTTCTGAAGCAAGACAAATTGTATGGTCGTTACCAATTACTTGGAATGCAATTTGATTAATTACTTCTGGCATAACAGGGTTTACTTTCCCTGGCATAATAGAAGAACCTGGTTGACGAGCAGGTAGCATAATTTCCGCTAAGCCAACACGTGGACCTGATGCCATTAAGCGAAGGTCATTCGCAATTTTAGACATATTCATCATACATACTTTAAGTGCTGCAGATACTTCAGTATAAGCATCCGTATTTTGCGTCGCATCTACTAAATCTTCTGCACCAACAAGTGGTAGTTCACTAATTGTAGCTAAATGTTTTACAACTGCTTCAATGTATTCTGGATCTGCATTTAAGCCTGTACCAACTGCAGTTGCTCCCATATTTACTTCATATAAATGTTGACGCGATTGTTGAATTCGTTTCATATCACGTTCAAGTACACGAGAGTATGCTTTAAATTCTTGTCCAAGACGAATTGGCACAGCGTCTTGTAAATGTGTACGCCCCATTTTAATCACATGATCGAACTGTTCTGCTTTTAATTCAAATACATCGTGCATATAACCCATCGTTTGTAATAAACCTTCTAATGCGTTTAATGTTGCGATATGAATCGCCGTTGGGAATGCATCGTTTGTTGATTGTGCCATGTTTACATGACTATTTGGACTAATATAATGATAGTCTCCCTTTTCCATTCCTAATAATTCAAGAGCACGATTGGCAATGACTTCATTTGCATTCATATTCATTGAAGTACCTGCTCCGCCTTGGATTGGATCTACGATGAAATGATCATGCCATTTTCCATCCAGAATTTCTTGAGCAGCTTCTGCGATCGCGCCGCCCTTGTTCAATTCCAATCTTCCTACATCTGTATTCGCAAGTGCTGCAGCTTTCTTTACAATTGCGAACGCTTTAATTAAGCCTTCATGAATTTTGTATCCTGTAATTGGGAAGTTTTCAACTGCACGCATTGTTTGTACGCCGTAGTATGCATAGTTTGGCACTTCTTTTTCACCTAAAAAATCTTTTTCAATTCGAACACCATTTTTAACTTCAGTTAATGTTGCCATGATTATTCACTCCTTAACAATTTCTTATGCTGCTTTTGTTTCTTTGACTGTTTCTACATATTGTTTTGCTTTCTCATTATCGAATTCGCCTTCCCACTTCGACATAACAATGGCCGCTAATGCATTTCCTAATACATTGACAGATGAGCGAATCATATCTAAAATGCGGTCAATTCCCGCAATTAATGCGATACCTTCTAGTGGTAACCCCATTGAACCTAACGTTGCTAATACAACAACGAACGATGCACCTGGAACTCCCGCCATACCCTTGGATGTTAACATGAGAACGAATAATAACGTTATTTGCTCTGTCAGTGACATGTGCACACCGTACATCTGTGCAACAAACAATGCCGCTAACGCTTGATAAATAGCCGATCCAGTCAAGTTAAATGTATAACCTGTCGGAATAACGAAAGAGGCAACTGCCTTTGGACAACCGAATTCTTCCATTTTTCTCATTATATTAGGTAAAACAGCTTCTGAACTTGCTGTCGTAAATGAAAGAATAAGTTCTTCTTTTAAAATTTTCATTAATGTAAAAATGTTTACGCCAACCATTCGGGCATTAATACCTAATACAATCACAACGAATAGTATAACAGTTACGTATACAGCTAGCACTAGTTTTCCTAAAGGAAGTAGTGTTGCTACACCAAATTTTGCAACCGTAACCGCAATTAATGCAAATACACCAAATGGCGCAAATTTCATCACTTGATTTGTAACCCAAAACATCGCTTCGAGTACACCTTCAAAGAAGTGGAAAACTGGTTTCCCTTTTTCTCCAATTGCTGCAACTCCTAAACCGAATAATACTGAGAAGAAAATAATCGGTAATAAGTCACCTTGTGCAATCGATTCAAATACGTTTTTCGGTACGATATGAACAATTGTCTCAGCGAATCCTTGCTTCTCTGTAGCATCTGCTGTTTGTTTATAAGAAGAAATATCACTTTGCTGTAAGTTGTTCATATCAACGCCAGTACCTGGTTGGAAGATATTAGCCGCAAGTAATCCCATTAAAATAGCGATTGTTGTAATAATTTCGAAATAAAGAATTGTCTTACCGCCCAGTTTCCCAAGCTTCTTCATATCTCCTACACCAGCTACTGCAACAATTAATGCTGAAATAACAATCGGTACTACAATCATTTTAATTAAGTGAATAAATATATCCCCAACTGGTGTGATATAAGAAATAGCCGTTTTATTACCATAGAAGATTGCCCCTACTACAATCCCTAAAACAAGTGCAACAAAAATTTGTGTTGCCAATCCGAATTTTTTCATTTATGTTCATCCCCTTTATGCGAACGCTTTCATTTCGTATTTATAAAAGCTTACTCACACATCATATAGGGGAACCTACAAAATCATACAAAAACCTACAAGTTCGTCACAAAAAATTCGAAAATTTTTCTTTTCTTTTTCATTGACACCTTTTCGTGAAAAAGAGATAAAATATACTTGATAAGTAATCAGATTGTTTCGTATAATCAAAAAGATATATACTTACAACAAATCGAAATGAAAAGGAGTGGATGATATGAAAAACTATACAAAGCAATTCGCCTTATCTTCTTCTTTTCTTTTTCATTTTCTTAAAAAGGAACAAGGGCATTTGCCTTTGTTCCTTTTTTATTGCGATTTATATAGGGGGAATTGTTATGAGACCATATAAACGTGTCTTAATTAAATTAAGCGGCGGTGCACTTGCCGATCAAACCGGAAATAGCTTTAACTCCAAACGATTAGAACATATCGCAAATGAGATTTTATCCATCGTTGATTTAGGTATTGAAGTATCTATCGTCATCGGAGGCGGGAACATTTTCAGAGGTCATTTAGCTGAAGAATGGGGCATTGATCGTGTAGAAGCTGATAATATCGGTACATTAGGTACCATCATTAATAGCTTAATGCTACGCGGCGTTTTAACAAGCAAAACAAATAAAGAAGTTCGCGTTATGACTTCCATCCCGTTTAATGCTGTAGCTGAACCATACATTCGCTTGCGTGCAGTCCATCATTTAGATAACGGTTATATCGTTATTTTTGGAGGCGGTAATGGGCAACCGTTCGTTACGACAGATTACCCTAGTGTTCAAAGAGCCATTGAAATGAATAGTGACGCAATATTAGTCGCCAAACAAGGAGTAGATGGCGTCTTTACTAGTGATCCAAAACATAATAAAGCAGCAAAAATGTACAAAAAACTAAACTATAACGATATTGTTAGGCAAAACATACAAGTAATGGATCAAGCCGCTTTACTACTTGCCCGTGATTATAATTTGCCAGCACACGTCTTTAACTTCGATGAGCCTGGAGTGATGAGACGAATTTGTTTAGGAGAGCATGTAGGAACATTGATTAATGATGACGCTTCTTTACTTGCGCATGAGAAATAATTATTTCTCATTTTAAAAGGGTGTCTATAAAAGACACCCTTTTTCCATTAACCTTTATAAATAAAAATCCACCATCCCAGCAAATTTCTCCTTACAACGCTCCCAAAAAGATAACTTCTCAAAAAATTCTTTCGTCATTTCTTTTGAATCACGAAAATCCTCTGTTAACGCCTTATTAACTTGCCCTACAATAGGACCTCCATGAATATAAAAATTCATTTCATCATTTATATTGAAACTACGCGAAGTAAAGTTTGTTGTGCCGATAACGGTTAATTCATTATCAATAAGCATTAATTTGCCATGGAACATTCCTTTTTTATACCCATATACAGTAATCCCATTATTAACAGCTTGACGTATGTATGGATACGCCGCTTCTTTTATAAGAGGTAGATCTGGTTTATATGACCAAAGTATTTTTACTGTAACACCACGCTTTTGTGCTGCGATTAAAGCATTCATGGATTCTTTATTTTTCGCTATAAAATACGGCGTTGCAATTACAATTGAGTGCTGAGCTTGTTTTATAAGATCTATATATTTTTCAGCGACGTGATGCCCATTATAACTAACCATAGTATGTAGTGTATTCCCTTTGCTAGCCTTATTCGTACTCCTCTTTATATCTTCTTTCGTATCTCGTTTCCAATCTAAAGCAAATTGTTCCTCTAAGTCTTTTGCACCTTCACCTTTTATCCGTACATGATAGTCTCTCCAGTACCCAAAGTGTTTATCTTTCCCTAAGTATTCATCCCCTATATTAAAACCACCCGTATAACCAATCTCTCCATCAATCGTTGTAATGCGGCGATGATTACGATGGTGAAGTGAATAAAACCCGAATGGTAATTCCTGTTTTCTACTATATGTAAAATGTACACCATTTTCCTGTAATTCTTTTTTCATCTTTCTTTCAAATGATAAATCGTTAAGTAAATCGACAGATAAATATACGTTTACTCCTTCTCTTGCCTTTTCTTTTAATAAGTTTAAAAAAGTATGACTACTTTTATCATCCGATAAAATAAAAAAATAAGTGTAAATAGATTGTTTCGCTTCTTTTATATCAGTAAATAACTGTTTATAAAATGACTTTCCTTCTACATATAATTGAAAATCACTATAATGAGGTGCATACTCTGTCGGCATGTTTTTCCCAGCTTCCATTTTCCTACCTAAAGTAACATCAATATGCATACAAATTAAAATAAAAGCGAAAATAGCAATAATAATGGAAGTAACTCGCAATATTTTTTTAATCATGTTCATTTCCTTCCGCTCATTTTTCTTTCCACCCTACTATTTTGGCATTCAAATTTAGATTTCATGCTTCATACAAAAAAGGATGCGACTTAACGTCACACCCTTTTCATATTAAACAAAGTTTCTCGCATCATTATTTCTTCCAAACTTATAAATAGCAATTAAGAAGAATGCTACCGCAAAGGCAAATAAGATTAAAATGTTTACATACAACTCTGAAAATGGAATTCCTTGCTGTAGTTTTGCTATCGTGTCTAGTAACCAACGCTGCGGAAGGAAATCAGCTACTTTTTGTACCGCTTTTGGCATAATGTCATATGGAAAATAACATCCGGCAAGTAAACATGTTGGTACAATGACCAGATTTTGCATCGTATTTGCCGATGCTGAGTTTTTCGAAAAAGCAACAAGAACTAATGATATTCCAATCGCTATTAAAGCAAATAGCATTAGTACGCCAATCATCACTATGAAAGGCATATTGATATTCGTATGAAAAACATTCGTTAGGAATAGGATTGTAATTAAAATTTGTATTGTTAGTATCATCATATTGACCCCGACATTAGATAATATGAATTTCTTCCCATCTATCGGCGTTGTTAAGAGCCTAAAATACGTTCTATTTTCTTTTTCTTTTAAAATATATCCTGATAAGTTCGCTGCTGAAAACAGCATAAACATAATAAGGTAACCCATCGTTTGGTTTGTCATATCTTTATTTTTCGAAGTATCTGCAAGTGTCTCAGACTTTACTTTAAATGAATTCTTTTGATAACCAGCGTACATACTATTAAACGTACTTTGATCCGTCCCTGCCACTTTACTAATCGCTACAATATTATCAATATAGTTATATAAATATGATTTTATGAATACTGTTACTTGATCCCTTTTAATTGATGAAATCTCAATATGATCAGGTTTCCCTTCTCGAACACTTTCAGAAAAACCAGAATCTAATGTAATAACACCATCAAGTTTTTTGGAAGTGAGTTTATCTTCTACTTCAGATTCTTTAATTTTACTTACCTTTACATGATTTAACCCTTCTAGAAATTTCACCGTATCATTTGCTATAGGTTGATTTTCTTTATTTATAACCCCGATATTTAACGTCCCTTGCCCTACATTCCCATACATTGAGAAGGAGATTAATGTTCCTATTATCGGCAAACTAATAATAATAAGTAAACTTTTTTTATTTTTCAAAAGTACAGATAACGTTTTTTGTATGAGCCATAAGATATCTTTCATACTATAGCCCCTCCCGTCTACGTAATGCAATAATCGCAATTAATAAAAAGAGTGCTGAAATGCCAAGGTTTAAAGAGATTACCGGCAGTGCTGCTCCTACATCATTTGCATAAATAATTTTCATAACAGCTGTATTTGCCCACGTTAACGGTGATAAATTTGTAACGAAATTTTCTTCTACTACGAAGTATGCACCACCAAAAATAGAAGCTAATTGTACGACTACAAGAATAATTGCTCTCGATGATTCAGCTGTTTTTGTAATATATCCAATTCCTAAACCGAAGCTAATTGCTAGAAAGACTTGTGTTAATAAAATTATAAATATAATTCCAAGATGGTCGCCCCAATTCGCTTGAAAAACAAATTTGCTAAATAACATGACGAGTAATATACAAAGGGCATTTGCTACTAGGCTACCAAGTATTTTTCCAACGAATATTTCAGCCTTACTTATAGGCGCAGCAATAAGGCGATCTCCCGTTTTACGTATTCGTTCTTCTCGAATTAAAGAACTCGCTCCCATCGCAGCATATAGTGCAATCATCGTCGTCATTACAACCGCATAGTAATCCATAGAACCTGGTTTTTTCGCAGCTTGTAAAGATGTTTCTTGTATATAATCATTATGATTTCCGTTTGAAATAACTGTGCTTACCTTACGAGGATCTACTTTTGCAACTTCGGCCGCTACATTGTACTTATCAACAAATGTTGTAAGCATCCCTTCCACAATACTTCCCTCGACACTACTTCTGTCACTTCCGTAAAATTTTGCATCATCTTTATTTAATTCTACATAGGCAGCATATTTATTTTGCTTCACCGCTTCCTTCCCATCTATACCTTCGGAAGCTTTTTTAAAATGAATACCCGATTTATCCACTTTTTTCGCAAATGCTTCAAATGCTTGAGAAAACGCACTACTTGCTTCATCTTTATATAGCACCTGTATATCTTTAATTGAATGACTATCACTATTAAACGCATTACTTAATGCTGTTCCTAACACAAGCATAAGCACAATCGGAAATGCTAGCATAAAAACTAAAGTTCTTATGTCCCTGAAATCTCTTTTAATATGCAAAATTGCAATATTGAAGATGTTCAATTGATGAACCTCCCTTTACCTTTTCTCCATTTACCATTTATTTATCTCGTAAGTTTCTACCAGTTAACGTAAGAAATACTGTTTCTAAGTTTGGAGCCTGCTCCTCTAATGAACGAATTTCAATGTCATGATTAATGAAGTGCTGAATAATTTTATTTAAATTGTTTAATCCTGCATCCGAGTTTACTTTAATTACGTTCTCTTCAATTTGAACAGCTTTCACACCGTTTATCTCTTTTAATTTTTCTACATCTAAATTTTCTACTGACTTTACTTCAATCCAAATGTCTTTCGTATCGGTAATAATCGCTTTTAACTGTTCTTTCGTTCCTTCTGCAATCACTTTACCATGATCGACAATTGCGATTTTCGTACAAATCTCTTCTACTTCTTCCATGTAGTGGCTCGTGTAAATAATCGTACTTCCCATTTCATTTAATTTTCGGACAGACTGAAGGATATAGTTTCTTGACTGCGGATCAATTCCAACTGTCGGCTCATCCATAATAATTAACTTCGGTCTATGAGCGATTGCACAAGCTATATTCAGTCTGCGTTTCATCCCGCCAGAAAAGTTTTTCGGGAAACTTTTATGTTTATCGCTAAGTCCCACAAATTGAAGTGCTTCCTCCACTCTTGCTTTTAGTTCAGCTCCTCTTAACCCGTACAGTCCAGCAAAGAATTTCACATTTTCATAGGCAGTTAACTCTTCATAGATTGCAATATCTTGCGGAACGACACCAATATTCATCTTCGCAAATCGATTATGTTTCTTTATATTTTTTCCTAATATACTAATTTCACCTTCATTACTTCTTAACAACCCAGCGATCATATTAATCGTCGTACTCTTACCAGCACCATTTGATCCTAAAAAGCCAAATATTTCTCCTTCGTTAATAGATAAAGACATATTATCTACCGCGATGAAATCACCAAATTTTTTCGTTAAATTTTTTATTTCTAATGTATTCATCATTTCACCCCTATTTCGGTTTCTCTGCTTTTAGTATAAACAAAAAGAATGAACCTGCTCAGTGCAGAAGTTCACTCTTTTCACATGAGAATATTCACTTTTTTCCTATGAGATGATTCATCCTCCTATCGGCAACAACATTGTTACCGAAAAACCATTTTTCCCATCTACAATAATTTTCCCGTTTACAGAAGCTGTTCGCTCCTCCATCCCCATAATACCGAGACCTTTTTTCACAAGCTCTGCACCTTTTCCGTTATCCTTCACTTGTACCTTCACCATCTTATTAAGTACATGAACATCTATGGAAATGACTGTTGCATCAGCATATTTCATCGCATTTGTTAATGCCTCCGTAACATTTTCACCGATAATCTTCCACTGAATCGGTGAAATCATATCTAAATTCCCTTTATATACGAAAGGAATATTTATATCATGCTTACCGGCAAATTCCTCTATGAATAATTTCATACGATGAATACCAATTTGCTCTGTTGGTGGCTTCATATTTTTCAATGTAATCCGAATGCTTTCAATTCCATCTTTTGAAATATAAATTGCATTTTGTAATAACTCAGCAGACTTTTCTTTATCTATTTCCATTAACCTCTTTGCTGCTTCCATTTGAATGAGTGCGCCCGTCATCGAGTGTCCAATTTTATCATGAATTTCTTGTGACAACCGATTTCTCTCTTCTAACTTAAATGTGTACTCTGATTGTCTTATGTACTCTTTATTTTCATGTAAGCTTTTCGTAAGTCGCTGCATATCTTTTCGCATCTTATCATTTTGTGATTCAAGCTTTACTACACGCGATATATACCGTTCTGCCATAGTTAATACGATGAAAGAAAATGCAACAATTAATCCATATGTCATTCGAATGCTTTCATCTGTAAAAATAATAGGAATCATCATAATGATAAATAGCTGCCATTTCTTCTCTATATAAAGAAATATAATTTCATATAAGTTCAATGGTAAAAACAAAATAAAAAACGGATGAATCTTCCATGTAAATAACATAACTAGACCAATTGATACGCAAGTTAATATGTTTTTGTACGTATCATTTTTAAATATAGAGATCAACACGTTTACAGAAAGAAATAAAAGTAAAGTAAGTATAATCCACGGTAAGTTCACAACATTTAAATAAATGTAACTGAACACAATATATATAAAGACAATTAATTTACTTACAGTTAACCAAAATTCCATAACATTAATCTACTTTCCCTGTTAAATAATAAATCGCAATTTGTGTACGATGTTCGAGTCCAGTTTTCCCTAAAACCGATGTAATATAATTTGCGATTGTTCCTTCTGATATGAAAAGTTGCTTTGAAATTTCTTTATTCGAAAAACCTTTCGCAATTAACGCGATAATACTAAGCTCTCTCTCTGTAAAAAGACTTGTATCTATTTTACATTCGTCCTCTTTGCTTCCCATTAAATTGCATTTAATTTTATCAAGCACTACATCTTGCATAACAGTTTGACCGTTATATACTCCCTTTATCGCATCACGAATACGCTCTGGATCATTATTTTTTAATAAATAACCTTTCGCTCCGTTTTTTACTGCGTCCAAAATATATTCATCATCATCGAACGTCGTTAAAATAAGCGGTTTCGTTTCTGTCTCTTCATAAATCAATTTCGTTGCCTCTACCCCGTTCATATTTGGCATACGAACGTCTAAAAGCGCGATATCAACGTCGTTCTTTTTACAATATTCCACTGCTTCTTTCCCATCATTTACTGTATCTACCACTTCAAACTCTTCATATGTATTTAAAATAATTTTCATACCTTCTCTTATAAAAGAGTTATCATCCGCTATTAATATTTTAATTTTCATGTTTGTTAGTATGGAACTCCCCCTACTAACATTCACATCCTTTCTCTGTGCAACATTTCCCACTTGCTCATTATATACTTCTTTTTACCATTTTTTCACACCTTTTTTCATATAGCCTCCTTCTTAAAAATATATTATTCTTTTTTTACAACATGTGTAGGGTGACTTATCATTCTTTACGTCTATATAATAGAATGCGTCAAAAAGGAGGGAGAGACCCATTGAGGAAAAACAATTAATTGAAAAAGCACAACAAGGAAGCGAACATGCTTTTCGTATCCTTGTGCAAACATATCGTCATTATATTTTTCAAGTTATCTTTTCTATTTTAAGACATGAAGAAGATGCGAAAGATGTTACACAAGAAGTATTCGTAAAAATTCACGCCTCTCTCCCTAATTATCAATTTCGCGGATTGAAAACATGGATGGCTCGAATTGCCACCAATCACGCTATTGATTATAAGAGAAAGAAAGCTAGAGAAAATGAAGAACTCTCCTTATGTAAAGAAACTGAGGAAAATATAAAATCCTCTCATAATATTGAGGATTTATTATTGACGAAAGAGCAAAAATTACTCATCGCTCAAAAACTGAGAGAACTTCCCGAAAATTACCGTGACGTCGTTCTCGCACATTACTTAGAAGAAAAAAGTTATCAAGAAATTGCTTTGCAGGAAAAAATCGAAGTAAAAACAGTCGAAATGAAACTGTATCGAGCAAGAAAATGGATTAAAAAACATTGGAAGGAGGAAGAGTTTCTATGATGCATTATTCAAAAGAAGATTGGCGCAATTATACATTAGATTCTATAGAAAGCAATGAACGTGAATCTATGGAAGAACACCTTTATGAATGTGATCATTGTTTAGCACTTTATATGGAAAGTATTGATGAACAACAGGAAAACCTTCCAATGATAAATGATGCTTCATTTACGAACGAAGTTATGACACAAATTAATTTTGAAACGCTACAGTCTAATGAAAATATGAAATCAAACCAACTAAAGCGTACGATTATCCATTACATAATTGCAACCGCGGCTACAATTATTTTTATGGTAAGTGGTTTATTCCAATATATTTTTACAGCGACATCAAATTTCGAGAAATCTTCAAAACATAACGAGTCTTCTATCTCACAACAAATTGTAAACAAATCAGTAGACACATCAAAAAAAGACGGAGGTTCAAAGCATGAATAAAAATCCCTTTTTAGCACTTGTATTAGGGCTAATTCCTGGGCTTGGACATTTATATTTAAAGAAATTTGGACGATTTATTTTATATAGCGGAGGAGCTTTATTACTATTTTCTTTCGCAGTTTTTTGCGTAGTAGAATTAATAGATCGTAATGCTGTTTTTCTTTCTCTATTTTTACTAGTCGTACTATGGACGATCAACTTATTAGATTTAGTTATCACCATTATAAACCAAACGAAAAAACAAGAAGCTGGAGAATTGATAAATCCCTCTAAAGAAAGCGAGCGATTTTATATCATTCTCCTATCCATCATCCCTGGACTTGGTCATTTTCAATTAGGCCTTATGCAACGTGGACTTACATTTTTAGTAGCTTGCACAGGAATCGGAAGTATGATTATTTTCGTTGCACTTTTAACATCGCAAGAAAGTTTTCTTATCTTCCTTATTACATTACCTGTTTTATGGATTTACAATTTCTTCGATGTTGTTCAGCAGCTCCAGAAAAAAGAACGTGGCGAGCAACTAGATGATCGTACTATTTTCGAAGAGTTTGAAGAGCATCGTGAACAAGGAAAGAAGAATAAAACATTCGCTTCTATTTTAGCGATGTTCCCTGGAGCAGGACATATGTATTTAGGTTTGCAACGCCGTGGTCTTCAGCTTATGGCAGCCTTTTTACTATCAATTTATTTACTCGACTTATTAAGACTTTCGGCGTTTTTATTTTTAGTACCAATCATTTGGTTCTATAGCTTTTTTGACGCTTTACAGCAAACCGCAAAGTATGGAAAAGAACGTGTACATGACGAACCTATCATTGATTATTTTATCAATCATCAAAGATGGATCGGTATTGGGTTAATTACACTCGGTGGTTATTATTTATTAGATCAAACACTCCTTCCTATTTTGAATAATTACTTTGCAACTATATTTAACATTCATCTTAGCGAGCTGTATTATCGCTATTTCCAAACATCTATCGTTGCACTCCTCTTAATTGGTGGCGGCTTTAAATTGTTACTTGGAAATAAAGAAAATAAAGGTGGTACGAAAGAATGAGAACATGGCGCGTTGGAACATTTTCAATGGGGCTTTCTATTATTGCATTAGGTTGCTTCTTACTATTTTCAGTTATACAAGGTACTAAGGTATTAGATTCCTTAACAGCATGGTGGCCTGTTTTACTTATTATACTTGGCGTGGAAATTTTACTATACCTTCTATTTTCTAAGAAGGAACAATCCTTTATTAAATATGATATTTTTAGTATTTTCTTTATCGGCGTTTTAGGAAGCGTTGGAATTGCTTTTTACTGTTTATTATCAACTGGATTGCTAGAAGAAGTTCGTCACTCTATTAACACAACGAGGCAAACGAGTAATATTCCAGATGGACAATTTGATATACCTGAATCTATCAAAAAAATCGTAGTAGATGCAGGACATCAGCCTCTAACGATAGAGGGAAATAATACAAATCAAATTCATCTTCTTGGAACTTATGAAATAACGACGAAAGCAAATGAAAAACTCAATTTAAAACAAGATGATTTCCTTTCAGTTCAAACGGCTGGAGAAACGATGTATATCACTTTAAAATCATTACCTGTTCAGCATACGTTATTTAATTCAGCACCACAGATGAAACCAACGCTTGTTCTTCCTCAAAATAAAAATGTGGAAATCCGTGCTTCCAATAACGAACTATCTCTTTATCCAGGTCAATTACAAAATAATTGGTTTGTACAAGAAAGTTCAAGAGTGTCTGTCCATCTTGCAAAAGAGAGTGATGTATCTTTAACAGCAGTAACGAATCAAAAAGAAACACATGGCAGCTCACCTTGGGAACAAGTTGAAGATGTAACGAAAAAAGAAGATACTACTTCAGAAGAAAATCTAGAATTCAACGGGCAAGAACATTGGTATAAAAATTCGATTAAAACTGGAAACGGAACGTACAAGTTAAACATTGAGAAAGCTTACAATTTAAATATGAGTGTTATTGAAAAGTAAAAAACCTTCCACAATTGTGGAAGGTTTTTCTCATATAATCGCTTTAATTCCTTCTAACACTAATCCAATCATAAATCCGCAAACAGCTCCGTTCACTCGAATCCACTGTAAGTCTTTACCGACGTTATTTTCAATCATTTCAATTAATGTTTTATCATCTAACTTATCAAGGTTTTCTTGTACAAGTTTTCCGATTTTTGAATGGTTATTTTCAACAAGCTTCACAACTTGTTTTTGTAACCATTCTTCTATTTTTTGAACAGTTTGTTCATCTTCTTTTATTTTATTCATTTGTGTTTGTAAAAATGGAATAATATATTTATCAGCAAATTCTTCGTTATTTACAAAGGTAACTGCTCTTTGTTGTACTTTCCCAAGCATTTCTTTTATTTTGTCAGTACCATCCCAATTCGCAATCCATTTTTCTTTCCAATTTTCTAACTCCTGTAGTAAAGCTTCATTTTCTTTTACATTTATAATTTCTTGACGAATTTTCGCTAATATAAGTTGTCTCGTGCTATTATCAGCATCTTGTAAGCTGTTAATATTACTAATAATAAACTTCTGCAAAATACCGCCAATTTTATCTTCATCTACAATATTCATAAATGATTTCAAAGTAAACTGCAAGAATCCATCTACTTTTATATTTTCCATCGCCTTCATACCTAAGCTTCCGAGCTGGTAACGCGCTTCATCTTGCGCTGTCCAGTCTTTCACTTTTACTAATATGTAATCAAGTGTCTTTTCATCATATTCTTGCACAACTAATTGATCAACAAGCACTTGTAAAATGTTACTTGTATTAATTGTATGCAAATACGCCTTTAATTCTTTTTCAATAATAACCGCTAATTTTTCCGTATCTATTGAAACAATCGCCTTTTCAGCAATCGTTACAATGCCTTTTTTCACAGCATCAGACTGCATTTCTCTCTCTGCAATTTGCAGCACCATTTGTGCTAACTGCATCTCTTTTACTTTATTCGTAATACTTTCTTTCGTTAGCCACTCATTTTCTAACGTATTAATGAGTCCTTTCGTTACTCGTTTACGATTTTTAGGTAACAAAGCTGTATGCGGAATTGGAATTCCCATCGGATGACGGAATAATGCTGTAACTGCGAACCAATCCGCAAGTCCACCAACTAATCCAGCTTCAAATCCTCCTTGTATAATCTCACCTGCTACCGTTCCTTGAAATGGAATAGAAGCCGCAAAACCTACTCCCATAACCCCAAGCGAAATACCCGCTATATATTTAGTCTGTAATGACATCGTATACACATCCTCTTATTATGTAAAATAAAGCTTTTTGTTGTATTTATTTGATATTAGTTCTTTATATCTATACTATAATGAACTAATGCGAAAATAACAAAGAATTTATAATAATACAAGTCTTGGATTTCAATTAGAAATGTTTTATTTCCTTTATTACTATTTAATTAATATCGGTTTTGAAGAGGAAATTATATTCAGAGGATACCTTTGGCCAAGATTAGTTGTCTTATTAGGTAAGTTTTGGGGTACATTTCTTACTTGTGCATGCTTCGGGATTGCCCATTCATTTATGCCAATTATTTTAGGCGACACCTCTCAAGGAATTGGAGATTGGGTAGGAGCTGGCCTTGCAGGACATTTGCTTTATGCCTTTATTTACACTCGTAATAATAATTTACTCCTTCCTATTTTCATTCATGCTTTTTTAGATATGCCCTATAAGTAAAAATGAGGCTATTTACAGCCTCATTTTTATTTATACATTAATGCCTCACCTGTTTTATAATACCCATTCATCACATCTTCTGGAACCATACTACCGCCCGTTCCCCATACAATATGAGTACCTTTTTGCATCTTCTCCATTAACTGTTGCTTTTGTAAATACGCATCTTCTTTACATACTTTCACTGGTCCTATCATACCTGCTAATGCAGAAGGCTCTAAATAAATATTCTCTGTATCAGCTAGTTCTTTTAACAATCTATATAACTCTCCATCGCTTACTGTGTAATTCCCACTCAAAAATGGTTCCATCGTTTTACCAACAAATCCAGATGGCCTTCCTACCGCAAGTCCGTCCGCGTCTGTTACATTATCAATTCCGATATCTTGAACGGCGATTTTATCATGAAGTCCTGTCATTAACCCGATTAACATACATGGAGAATGTGTTGGCTCTGCAAAGAAACAGTGTACGTTGTCTTTATACAATAACTTTAAACCAAATGCGACTCCGCCAGGTCCGCCACCTACTCCGCATGGCAGATAAACGAATAAAGGATGCTCTTCATCCACTACAATTTCTAACTCTTCTAATTGTTTTTGTAAACGCGATGCTGCTACTGCGTATCCTAAAAATAAATCATGTGAGTTTTCATCATCTACAAAATAACAACTAGGATCTGCATCTGCTTGCTGGCGCCCCTCTTCTACAGCTTTACTATAATCAGCTTCATATTCAATAACATTTACACCTTTACTTCTTAATAAATCTTTTTTCCATTGTTTCGCGTCTGCTGACATATGAACAGTTACGTTAAAACCTAGTTTCGCACTCATAATCCCAATGCTTAGCCCTAAATTCCCTGTAGAACCGACCGCAATTGAGTATTTTGCAAAAAACTCTCTACATGTATCACTATCTAAAATGGAATAATCATCTTCTTCTGTTAACATACCATGCTGCAAAGCTAATTGTTCAGCATGTTTCAACACTTCATAAATGCCGCCTCTAGCTTTAATTGATCCTGATATCGGGAGATGACTATCACATTTTAATAATAATTCTCCTAAAATAGGTTGCTCGTAATTTTTCTCTAAAGCTTGTTTCATAGAAGGGATTTTCAATAAAGGTGATTCAATGATGCCTTTCGTCTCTTTCGTTTCAGGAAAAACTTTCGCAATGTATGATGCAAAGCGCTTTAACCTCTCCTCCGCATCTTTTACATTCTCTTCACTGAGTGGCGAATCTTTTATTGCCGTTTCATACTTTTCCATGTTCGGATTCACCCAAAACACTTCTTCTATTTCAATTAATTTATTTAATAGTGGATATTCCTCTTTTAATTTCTCTATTTCCTTCATTCCTCTTCCTCCTCATCACCTTGTAGCTTACGATTTAATAAATTATAATTAAATTAATTTTAATATAGTTTAACATAAATTATCCACTTTAGTTAATTTTAATTTAATTTATTTAAATATAATTTAATAATTAGTAAGGAGATTTTCATTATGGAAAATATAGATATTGGTAAAAAAATTGAAAAACAAAGAAAAGAAAAAGGTTTAACGAGTAAAGAACTTGCAAAGATGGCTGATATTACACCATCTATGTTAAGTCAAATTGAGCGTGGATCTGCTAACCCTTCTATCCAAACATTAAAAGTACTCGCTAAAGCTCTTGATGTTCCAACATTTAGCTTTTTACTTGAGGATACCAATACAGACGATTTAATTGTACGTTCTCATAAACGCAAAAAAATGATTATCGATAATTTATCATATGAAATGCTATCACCTGATTTCACAGGAAATTTAGCAACAGCAATTATGACCATCCCGCCGAATACAGCTTCATCAGAAAACGTACTAGAACATAAAGGTGAAGAATTAGCATTTGTATTAGAAGGGAAAATCACATTACATTTAAATGAAGAAGAATACATATTAGAAACGGGTGATAGCGTAAAAATACCCGCTTATTTAAAACATAAATGGGTAAATCAATTCGAGAAAAATGCCATTGTTTTATTTTCTGTTACTCCGCCGATTTTTTAATAGATGTAATAAAAATAGCCACGTGCGGATTCCTCCGTACATGGCTATTTTTATCTTTTCGGCACGAACAAAATCCCTAAACTCATAACACAAAAACTTAGTATTTGCTGCATCGATAAACCAAATAGAACCGAATTCTGTTCACTAACAAGCGAAATAATAATATGAGCAAACCCCTCAATAATTAGAAATACACTTATATTCTTTCCATTTCCAAGCCTTTCATTTTTCATCCATAACAAGCCCACTATACAAAGAGCCAGAATGATCTCGTATACGAATATAGGATGATATAAAAAATTAGATTCATATACTTTCACACCCCAAGGCAATGTCGTTTGTACTCCTACTTTTTGGTGGAATAGAAAATAAAAAATAATACTCATACATAGCGCAATAGGTAATGCATCAAGTAAAGTACGGAGCGAAAATTGCCCCTTTTTACTTTTCCAAACAATGTATACACTTGCAATTATGCATCCTACTACAATATGTTTCGTACTTCCTATAGCTAATAATGCTTGCAGTGGCGACCTAATAGCCCATACTGGATTTAAAATTGCCGGTGCAAATTTCCATACAAATGCGATGATAAGAAAAGCATTTGTTACTGCATCCATCATTTTTTCATATGGTACACTTTCGTTCTTCATCTTTCGTTTCATCAACATAAATCCAAATAAACTTCCAATTATAAGAGATACGGGTTGTAACCTTACGATCCACTCCATCACTATGAAATCCCCTCTTAACTCTCAATTAATTTCTTGAATTTCTCTTCTAATTGATCTGGAGGTAGTACGCCTCGTACTTGCTCTACGATAATTCCATCTTTATTAACAAAAAATGTCGTTGGTAAAGAAAACACTTTATAATCTAATCCGGCTACTCCGTCCATATCTAGTAAAACAGGAAACTTAAATCCGTGACGATCCGCAAAAGCGCTCGCTTCTTGCACTGGATCTCCTATTGTTGCATTTACCGCAAAGATTTCAACATCCTTTTTATATTTATCATACATACGAACTAAGTCAGGTGCCTCCATTTCACATGGACCACACCATGATGCCCAAAAATTAATAAGATATGGTTTACCTTTTGCATCATGTAACGAATACAGCTTCCCATCTAATCCTTTTAATGTTATGTCTGGTGCTTTAAATCCTACTTGTGGTAATACTTCTGTTTTCTGTAATTCCGCTTGTTTCGCTTTTCTTTCTTTTTCTTCTTTCTTTGAATTATAAAAATTAACTCCGGCCCAAATTAATGCTCCGGCCAGTATAATAGCAATTAGTTTCTTCACTTTTTTTCCTCCTCATTTTTAAAAACCTGTAAATCCGCCGAATAGACGAATAAAGAATGCTGTAATTTTCGTCATTTGATTTGTATACAATAAAATACCTGTTACAATCATCATTCCACCGCCAATTTTCATCATGACATTGGCATATGTAACAATCCATTTTATCTTCCCAATAAAGAATGCCATCACGAAAAATGGAACTGCAAATCCAAGTGTATACGCTGTAATATAAAGAAGTGCCCCTTCAGGATTCGTCGCACCAAGCATGAGTACAGCTGAAAATATTGGTCCAACACATGGAGTCCAACCCGCTGCATATGTCATACCGACTAAAATCGAGCGAATATATCCAGTCGATTTACTTCTATACTGCACCTTTTTCTCTGCCATAAGCCACTTAGGCTGAAACA
Source organism: Bacillus sp. TE9106W (assembly GCF_054062215.1). Classification (NCBI taxonomy): domain Bacteria; kingdom Bacillati; phylum Bacillota; class Bacilli; order Caryophanales; family Bacillaceae; genus Bacillus; species Bacillus sp. TE9106W. The sequence goes on along the minus strand of NZ_JBSSFA010000006.1, from coordinate 250,135 downwards.
AGCCCGTCATAAATAGCCCCATTAAAACAATAAAAATCCCACCAATTTGTTGAATCAATTTTTGGTTAGATGAAAATGTGATTCCAATCCAGCTTACTGATAAACCTAACGCGTAAAATATAACCGAAAATCCGATCATAAAAAATACAGTATGTATAATCGCTGATTTTTGCATAATCCCACGATTTTCTTTTAAATCTTGAATAGACACACCTGTAATATAAGATAAATAAGATGGATATAGCGGTAAAGAGCATGGTGATATAAATGACAATACTCCTGCCCCTGCTACAAGCCAAATGGTTAAATCTGCTGCATTCATTTTATTCCTCCTAAAACACTACAATAAGTAGTGTTAATTCTTAAAAAAAGAGGCTATATGCACTCTCCGACAATCAGCACAACCGACATACAAAATAAACCTAATGTTACATATACCGAATTCGTATGTAACGGAATAGTAAGCTTAACAACTTTTTCATTTAACACTTGCTCGATTCGTAAATTAATTGCTGTTTTTGCAAATGAAGCTGTAACACATCGATTTTCCATTGTCTTTATTTTAATTAATTTTAATAACGCGCTACCTAACTCAAACGAAGACTCCATTTTTTGCATCGCATATTTATCAGCAGCTAGCTCCTGATACGTGTGATACCGCTGTAACAACCCTTTTAAGACCGGTATGTACATCATTCCTTCTGCTAATAACGTAAAACAAAATAATTTTAACGGATCATGATTATTTTGATGATATTCTTCATGGAAAATAATTGCATCCATTTCTTCATCTGAAAATGTTTGAATCATCCCTTCTGATATGACAACTTTCGGACGAAATAGCCCAATTGTAAATGCCGCAACTTCCGCAGTCGGCAATATATATATTTGCTTTCCTTTTCGGATGAAAGGGATAAGTACTTTTTGTAATCTTTTACTATAAAAAAATTGTCGCCATATCCTTTTACACACGATAAACACAGTAAGTAGTAGAAATCCAGCGATTATAATACGAATGAGCGATAACTCCTTCATATGTTTTTCTAATTGAAACAAGCAAAAATTTGAAAGGAAGAACATCTTATTTTGAAACAGAAATGGATATGTAACGTAATACACTAGCATACTGAAAAAGAGTATACTAACAATTCCTGCTAACAATACGATTTTACGCATTTGCCATTTCATTTCATTAATCCTCTTTTTTTAACTGACTCAATTTGTCTTCTAATTTTTTTATTAAATTCGGATCAGCTTGCTCTAATTCATCTAGCATATGATTTACAACTAAATCTCCAAATTCCCCCATCAATTCCTGTGTCATTTTCTTCGTTTGATTGGATAAGAATTCATCTTTTGTCTGTACAGCACGATATATGCCACTTCTTTTCACAGTTTGTTTTTCTAGGTGTAATTTCTCTACTAACCTGTTCATAACTGTCATCACAGTGTTAAAATTCACAGGTGATTCTTCACTTAATTTCTGCTGCACTTCTTTAATCGTAATTCCTTCGCTAGACCAAACAATCTCCATAATTTTCGCTTCAAGCGGTCCAAAGAAATGATTTAACCCTTGCTCATTTAGCTTATAGTTTTGAGTAAACATCGCATAGCTCCTTTCACACTACGAATTGTAGTATAAATTAAACGAAAGGTCAAACGCAAATGATATATACGAAAATTCACTACCTATAAATACATAGGCCATTCCATTCATTTTAAACCTAATTTTTCTCCAAATGTATCAAAAAGATACTGCTCTAATATTTGTACACTGAACTTCTCATTACGCCCAAGTGCAAACAATTCCCGATCTTTCGCTACAATCGTATCTAACGGGATAACGACATTATCTACTATTTTTGTAATTTCAATGATGTTACTTTTTACATTTACCTCTGTTTTAAATTCAATGTTTTCTAATACGATATGCGAGCGTCTTCCTGATGCAAAAAAAGTAAAGTTAGGATTTTTATAAATACCAATTTCACTCTCTAGCGGATATAAATACTGAAAAATGATATCTCTATGTCCATCTTTTATTATTTTTTCATCCTTCTCATCATCCAAGTATTCTTTCACCTTCGTTGTAAATTCGAATCGAAAATCCACTTTTTTCACGCTCCCTCTTTGTATTTTCATATTAAATAAATATATTGAAATAATTTTACCATATTGTAATATAAGTTCCTATTAAAAGTAAAAACTCATTTGTAAAATCTCTATTATTTCCGATTCCTTTTTAAAGTATAAGCACCCATTCAATATGAATACATGCTTCTTTATATCCATTTAAACATATTGTTTCCATATTTTGAAACAATAGTATGAAGTATTATATATTAATAAATTGTTTCTAATTCATTTCCCAATATAACCAGCCTTTGCTTTACTATTCCGATATATTTAAACTATATTTTCTACTTAATCATTACATCACAGAAGGAATGTAACTCTCTTCTATCGAATTTTTATATAACGAAAATGATTAGGTGGTGCTTTACTATGAAATTAGCTGTCATTGGTGGCGGTGATTTACAAGATTCCAATCACTCGCCTATTAATGAGCGACTTATAGAATTAACAAATAAACAATATCCGAAAGTATTATTCATTCCTACAGCTAGTCATGATGATGAAAGCTATATAAAATTATTTTTAGACACATTTGAAAAACAATTACACTGTGACGTACAAATTTTACGTATTATAGCTGATACACCTTCTAAATATGAAATAGACGAAATGATTCAGTCTGCTGATTTAATTTATCTCGGTGGCGGGAACTATATTCAAATGGTTACAGAATGGAAAGAACATAAACTCGATGAAAAATTACTATTGGCTCTTGAGCAAGGAACGCTCATTGCAGGATACAGCGCTGGTGCTATGTGCTGGTTCACATCTAGTATCCGCTCAGATTATGAAGGTTCTGGTTATATAGAGAGCAACGGCTGGGGAATTGTGAACAAAAGATTTTGTCCACATTATAATCAATTAAATAGAATGAACGCCTTCCATTCCTTTTTACAAAATCATCAAGGTAATATAGAAGGCATTGCTCTAGAGGATAATTGTGCCTTATATATTACAGAAGAATCTTTTGAAATTATCGGTGAACCAGAAAAAGCTTGGGAGTTTTATATGAGTGATAACAAACTCATTAGACAACATTTTGATATTACTTTAAAAAGCTATTTATAAAGTGAAACTTTAATCAGTGGGGGTTTTGTTCATCCCCCACTGATTATTAGTTGAACCAATCGGGCATTTACGGGCAATTGATCTCCCACCTAACTTCTTTGCTCCAGCCGAATTTTGAGGTGGGAGTCTTACTGCCCGTTAATGCGGGATAAAGATACCTTTACAAAAAAGTCCCTAAGTATAATAACTTAGGGACTTTTTCAATATTTAACTCACTAATCTTGTAATTCGTTTCTTCTGCCATGAAAGCTTATAATATGCATATTGTAGTATTAAACTGACAATAAACGCTGCTGGGTACCCAATCCATATCCCTTCTATGCCAAGACTTGTATGGTAAGAAAGGTAATACGCTACAGGTACTTCTACAAGCCATATTGATACGACGCCGATAACAGTTGGCCATAATACTGTACCACTCGCTCGCATTGTCGCACTAATAATTTGCGCATGCCCGAAAATTAAATAACTCCATAATGTAATCATAACTAGGCTATGAGCAATTTCAATTGTAGTTTGACTCGTTAAAAACAGTGATAGAATGTCTCTTGAGAACAAGTAAATAAGAGATATTAGCACACCACCGATGACGTAGTTCATAATAATTCCGGCCTTCACAACTTTCTGCAATCGATCAAATTGATTCGCACCAATTGATTGTGCAGCAAAAATGGAGACTGTAATACCAAGGCTAACTGCTGGCATTTGTACATAACTTGCAACTTGGTTCACAACCCCATAAGCTGCTGTTGCATCCGAACCGTAACGATTTACAAACGCGATTACCGCAATTTCTGATAATGAAACTAATATCATATTAATACTCGCTGGAATACCGAGTCGTAGCAATAGCTTTAATAAATCCCAATCCATTCGAAGATATTTCCTTACCGTACTATCTAATTGTAGTGGGTGATTTTTTTTCTTTAAATACACTAACATGACAATAAACGTAATAACTGTAGATATAACAGAAGCATAGGCTGCTCCATACACATCTAATTTCGGAGCTCCTAACCATCCAAAAATAAGAATCGGTAATAAGATCATATTTAGCGCTGTACTTACAATTAAAAAATAAAATGGCGTTTTAGAATCTCCTGTCCCTCTCATAAATGTTGTGTATGCGAAATATAAAAATAATACTGGCATCGATATAAATAAAATACGTGCATAATGTACACTTATTTCAATAATATTTTCTGGCGTTCCCATAAGGCGCATAATATCCATCGCAAAAATACTACCTACTATCGCCAACACAACTCCAATAATAAAGGTAAATGTTAGCGTCGTACCAACAATCGCTTTTAAACGATCTTCGTTTTTTGCCCCAAACGCCTGACCTATTAAAATGGAACTACCAGAACCAATACCAATTACAAATGAAACGAGTAAGAAAAATAGTGGGAAGAATGCTGATATGGCCGCTAAATCATTCACTCCAAGCCATCTCCCTACTACTACCATACCAAATAATTGTCCGACCGATTGTAATACATTACTTAATAGTAACGGTACTAAAAACATGGACATTGATTTCCATATCGGTTTACTCTCATTTTCTAACTTATGTGACTCCGCACCTTCTTTATTGTTATCTGTAGGTGGTTTCAAGTTTCATTTCTCCTTTTATTAAAAATCTGTTTTTCAACTTACATCTCTTTGTATATTTGTTATAACGATGTGCTTCTATTCATTTTCTTCTCCGTATATTATAACTTCACCCAATATTGGCTTCCATCATCTGTTCTATCTAAAAAACCATATTCAATTAAATATCTTCTTAAAGTCACAAAATCTGGGTATACACTTTCTATGATAGTATTTACTTCTTTTTCCGTGTACTTTTTATTACTATCAAACTTCGTCACTAAATGGCGTAATATAATTAATTTACGCTTTTGTTTTTTCGGGAATTTAGAAAGCGGTCCATCTAAGCCTTCTGTAAAATGTGCTTTTAATACTTCATCATTTTCTTCTTCTGTAATATTGTAACGATCATCTACCATCGTTGCTGTTCTATGAATAGGTACAAATTTCGTTTGTACTTTCGATTTTTCTTCTGATAGTTCCATTAACGCTAAAAATACTTTCGCTTGTTTCATTTTCTCTCGAAGTGTAAATCGATGATTGCGAATAGTTGAAGTACTTCCGCCATCCATCTCTTTTACAATCTCTTTATCATTCAGCCCCATATGGAAAAACTGAACCATTTTCTTTTGCAAATCAGTTAAACCTGTATACTTCTTATCAAGGTTTAATAAATAATCAAACATAGACGTATGCTCGTTTTGCACATGCAATTGTACAAACTTCTCTGCTTCATACAAAACTTGATTATCTTGATAAATAACCCCCTTAATAAACGTTTCTCCACAAGCTAAACAAATATACTCTTCCGTTTCCTCATCAAACACATACCCTTTTTTCAATTCCTCTACCGACGCATCCCAAAACTTCTCTGAAATATCGCTCATACTAAACACTCCTTTAAAATGTCCATTTTAAAATAAACAAATTTCAATAACGTTTATTATCACTTCATCATCTTAACACAAACGAAATAAACATTTCAACGTTTCGTTTACCTATTTTGCAAACTTTTATAAAAATATCTATTATATATTCTTTAAAAAGGACATGAAGCAATAAAAAGCGAATGTATTTAATAAATGGATTACGATAGGATGTGAAACAAAACATGACTATTCTGCACGACCCTTGGTTTACTGTTAAACAAATTGCCCAAAATACATATGCAATTAGTGAATATGGACATTGGGAGAAAATACATTCAATTTTAACTACAAAAAAGGTGTTTCCGTATACGAAAACACCTTTATCTTTTAAATATTCTATTTACAGTCTCTACTAAAACCTTACTTGCTTGTACAAATGTATGCTTTCGGTTTCTATCTTCAACAAATGTATTAGCACAACTCCCCATAATCATCATACAACTAATTATGACTAACGCTATCTTTCTATTTTTGTAAGTCACTTCATGCCACTCCACTATTAGAAAACTTCTTTTGAATGTATTCCATCAAGAAATTTTACATGAATAATAAGTCGAAGGAATATGCAATTCTGCATATTTACACGTTTTATCAAGATATTATGATTTAATTTAGTTAAGGAACACGTATACCGAGATGACTAACTTGAAATTTAAAGCGAAAAAAAATCCGTTTCACGTCATTTTCATTTCATTATTTATCATAATTTTTTTCATTTCGCTATTCTTCCAAAATGAAAATTCTATTTTCTTCACTCTCATGATGCTTATAAATATCGTAAATCTTTCTTCCTTCTATTTTTCTCACTACCATATAACTGCTTCCTCTCTTATTGTAAAACACGGTTTCGTATTTCATACTGAAATTCCATTTGAAGACATTCGCCACATTAACTACTCTGGCAAAAAACTTCATTCAAAAAAATGGACTAGACAGCGATTAGAAATCCATTACAATTTATTTGACTCAGTAACAGCTTTTGTACCCCAAGAAGAAGAAAAGTTCATTTCACTCTTAAAAGAACATTGTCCACATATGAAAGTATTGAATATGCCTGCTAACAAATAATATATTTTGGTACTTACAGTAATACAAATAGAAAAGATATATATTGAAAGAGCCAAGATTCTAAAGAATCTCGGCTCTTTTATTACTCTTTCGGAGCAATCATTTTTTTCGGATCGACAATTTCATCAAATTGCTCTTCTGTTAGTAGTCCAGATTGCAATGCTGCTTCTTTTAAAGTTAACCCTTCTTTATGAGCATGCTTCGCAATTTTCGCTGCATTTTCATATCCGATATGCGGGTTTAATGCTGTAACAAGCATTAATGAACGATTCACATTCTCTTTAATGACTTCTTCATCAGCTTCAATACCAACTGCACAATTATCATTAAATGAAACAATTGCATCTGCTAATAAGTGAGCGGATTGTAAGAAGTTATATGCAATAACAGGTTTAAATACGTTCAACTCAAAATTACCTTGACTCGCAGCAAATCCGATTGTTGCGTCATTTCCCATCACTTGCGCTACAACCATCGTTAACGCTTCACTTTGCGTTGGATTTACTTTACCTGGCATAATAGAGCTTCCTGGCTCATTCGCCGGAATAATAATTTCTCCTAAACCACTACGTGGACCACTTGCCAGCCAACGTACATCGTTAGCGATTTTCATTAAATCCGCAGCTAATGCTTTTAATGCACCGTGAGTATATACAACTTCATCATGGCTCGTTAATGCATGGAACTTATTTGGTGCAGAAATAAATTGTTTACCTGTAAATTGGCTAATTTCCTCTGATACCATCTCACCAAATTTAGGATGAGCGTTAATACCTGTTCCAACTGCTGTACCACCAATCGCAAGCTCTTTCATATATGTATTGCTCTCTGCAATCATACGCTCTGTTTTTTCAAGCATACGGTGCCATCCGCTAATTTCTTGCCCTAAAGTTAACGGTGTCGCATCTTGTAAATGTGTACGACCAATTTTTATAATATGTTCAAATGCAGTTACTTTTTCTGCTAACGTTTCTTTTAATTTCGTAATAGCTGGTAATACGTGATTTTCTACTGCAATTACACATGCTACATGAAGCGCCGTTGGAAATGTATCATTTGAACTTTGAGACATGTTCACATCATCATTCGGATGAATATGTACGTCAGATCTCTTTTCTTTCAAAATTTGATTCCCACGATTTGCAATTACTTCATTCACATTCATGTTTGACTGTGTACCACTGCCCGTTTGCCATACGACAAGCGGAAAATGTTCATTCCATTTCCCTGCGATTACCTCGTCAGCTGCTTCCACAATTGCTTCTGCTTTTTCTTCTGATAGCTTTCCTAATTTTTGATTGCTAAGCGCTGCACTCTTCTTTAAAATTGCAAATGCTTTTACAATTTCAAGCGGCATTTGCTCTGTTCCAATCGGGAAGTTTTCTTTACTACGTTGTGTTTGTGCTGCCCATAATTTATCAGCTGGAACTTTTATTTCTCCTAATGTATCTCTTTCAATTCTGTACTCCATGTTTTCATCCCCTTGAAAATATAATACCTACATCTCTTATAATAACAGACTTTCTCTTAAATGATAAGAATTCTCACTCTTATATATAGATATTCTATATTTATTTAAAAAAATTCCTCTTGACCTAAACTTAAGTTTAGGCTGTATCCTTTCCTTTGTAACCTACTATAACACTACTGGAGGAATTCAATATGAAAAAATATGCTTTCATAATAAAAAATCACCTTCTACAACACGTAGAAGGTGATTTTTTATTTATGACGCTTCTTTTCCTTTTTCAGCATCATCTACATACCAAATGAACTTGCCTGTATATCCGTAAATAACTGCTAAAATTAACGATACGAAGCTTAACCACATAAATGGAATGTATGATATCGTCGCAACACCTAAAATACCAGCCATAAAAATACCGTTATCCGACCATGGAACCATACCTGAAGTTAATGTTCCACCTACTTCTGAGTTACGCGCTAATACGCGGCGGTCGATTTTTAGTTTATCATAACTTTCTTGCATAATTTTCGGTGTTAAAATAAGTGATACGTACATCGCACAGCCAAATATGTTCGCTAAAAATGCAATGATTAATGTAGATAACGTTACATTACCAGCAGAATTTAATTTCTTTTCGAATTTTGATACGATTACTTTTAAAACACCTAATTTTTCAAGTAATCCACCAAACCCTAAACCGAAAATAATTACGGCTACTGAACCGAGCATCCCGTTAATTCCGCCACGGTTTAATAACTTATCGACAAACTCAACGCCTGATTGAATTGAGAATCCGTTATATGCTGTTCCAATTGCGTCTCCAAAGTGCATTCCTTGGAAAACAGTTGCCCAAATTGCGCCAAGTAAAGCTCCCATTGCAATTGTAGGCATAGAAGGCTTCTTCATTGCTAATAGTACAATGACAATAATCGCCGGAACTAACATCCATATTTTAATATCAAAGTGCTTTAATAATGATTCCTTTAAAAATTCTACTCGATTTAAATCTACGTTATCTCCGCCATACATCCAACCAGCTACAGTAAACATAATGCTAGTAATAATATACGCTGGAACGTCTAATACAAGCATAGCTCGTACGTGTGCAATAACATCTACTTTTGCCATAGATGCTGCCAATACTGTACTATCAGAAAGTGGCGATAATTTATCCCCGAAATAAGCACCTGAAAGAACTGCACCAGCAACAAGTGGTAATGGTAACCCAAGACCTTCACCAATTGCCATCATAGCAATACCTGCTGTTCCTACCGTTCCCCAAGATGTTCCTGTTGCGATAGAAGTTATCGAACAAATAATTAATGTTGCTAATAGGAATATGCTAGGGTGAATAAATTCTAATCCATAATAAATTAATGTTGGTACTATCCCACCAGCAATCCATGTTCCAATTAAAGCACCTACTGCAACTAAAATGAGTATTGCTTCTAATCCGTTAGAAATCCCTTTCGTAATTGCATCCTGCAATTCTTGATAACGAAATCCTAATCTTAATCCAAGCGCAATTACTAAAAACCATGAAATAAATAGCGCTAATTGAATTGGGAGATCAAAAATCGTTTGGAAGGAAAAGACAACAGCAAGAAATAGTAATAAAAGAACTATGATTTCTAGCATCGATGGTAATCTTACACTTTTCATTTTTTTCTCTCCTTACAAGTCGATAACATGACGTATGTCGTCTTACATGTATGTAATATACAATTAGCGAAGACAAAACAAAATTTTCATATTATTTCGATTTATTTTTCCAGTATAATATATTGGACACCTTTTCTATTGTAAAAGTAGATGCTACTTTTCGCAATGGAAAATATAAAAAATGTTACATTTTTTATATTTAACAATCAAAGGGTAACTTTTTCAATATTTTCCATCATAAAACGTTTTACTATTATACTCACCGTTTAAAGGAATATCATTATTCCCCACACAAAAAAGCACACATCATTCAAATGATGCATGCTCCACTTTTATTTATACATATCTTGTATTTCTTCTTTATTTTTAAGTATTTCCTCAAACTTATCACTACACCCCTTCGGAAATAACACTCCCAATCCATATGAATGTGCAAATTGAAAATGAGGGTACTTCGCTTTTACCTCATCCCAAAACTTATACACGCCGAAATCACCACTTCTAACTTCAATATCATGAAATAACACAATACCGTTTTTCGCGACTTTCGGTAGCCATGTATTATAATCGTGAGAAACAGCTTCATACGTATGATAGCCATCAATATGCAAAAGATTTATCGTTTCATCTTGAAACCGGTCTACAGCATCATCAAAAGTAGATCGAATTAAATTCCCTATATTAAGGTAGTTATCGCTCACTACTTTTTCTACTATTTGAAAAACCCCTTCTCCATATGGACCTGTATGCCCATCTCCAGCCCAAGTATCTACTGCAAAGCATTTAGTCGATAACCCTCCATCTTTTACTCCCTGACAAAAACTAAAAAAGGAAGCTCCTAAATGTGTACCTAACTCAACTAAAGTTTCTGGTTTTTCAAATCGTACTAAGTCATATGCAAAATCTAAATGTCCACTCCAAGCAGATTGTGACCGAATAATAGGGCTAAATTTTTCAAATTCAAATGATGGTTTATGAGTAACCCAGTTCATCACGTATCTCCTTCTACACATATTTTTAACAAACCAAATTACTCTTATCTTTATTTTTTTATCGTCATGATTATGATTCTATTTCATGAAAATATGAAGAATTCATTCTTTTTTATTGCAGTAAAGCATCATATACATATGGGTCTGCTGGCTTATTAATTTTCTCCAATTTACTTATTTTCACAAGTGGAAATGGCATTCTTTTGTATGTCGTTTTATCTAATATCCCTGTTACTTTCACCCATGTTTCTTCTGGGAATTTTTCGACGTTTTGCCCCGTAACAATCATCCCCCAGACTGATGCATCTGCAATGCAACAAGTTATGCCATATCGAGCCACCACTGTTTTATTCCCTCTCACATCTTTATCCTTATATATAAACCCTGTGAATGTAATTTCTTTCCCTTTAAACCCATTCACATCTTGACCAATTATACCCATTGTTTGAACATAGTCCTTATCCTCTACTTGTATTTTACGCTGTCCTAACATACTTTTTGTCAATTGTTCTTCCACTTGTTCAGTCCCTTTTAAATTCGAAGTTTCATCTTGTTCTTTCCAATCAGAATTTGCCCGTATTCCCTCTTTTTCATTCTTTTCCATACTTCTCGCCTGTACACTTTGATTCATACCCCTTTTTCCCGCTAAACTTCCATCAATTGTTACACTTCCAAAGAGAAAAGCACTAATAATTGGAACAACAAATAAAACATATACAAACAAACTTTTCATCCCTGATTTTGATGCTGTATGATACTTACAACAATTACAATCATCCTGTTTTTCTCTTCCATCTCTCCAAACTTGTAAAGAACCAAGAAGTAAGAGCACTACAAAAGCTATATACGTAAATTTAATCATTTTTGGAGCGATAAAATTATATATATTTCCGGTTACAAGTAATTTAAATAAGAGCATTGCTAAACCAATTAAAATAATGCTACGTATATAGCGATGATATGCCTTCTGCTCCTCTTTCTCCATTGTTTCTCACCTCCTATAATCTTGTAATTTGCACGATTGTGTACACCGATAAAATAATAATTCCAATCAAAAAGAATACAAATTTCTTTTGAAAATATGCAAATAGCATTAATGTATTTTTCATATCAAGCATAGGTCCAAACACAAGAAATGCGAGAAGTGCTTTTACAGAGAAAACTTGTCCAAAAGATGCCGCTATAAATGCATCAGCAGCTGAGCAAATGGATAAAACATAACCAAATCCCATCATAATAATTGGGGCAACTACTTCGTTATTTGCTACTGCATCCAGTACATTCCGATCAAAAAAAGTTTGAAATACACTTGCTAAAAAAGCACCCATCAATAAATACTTACCAGTATCAAAAAACTCATCTACAGTGTGATTCATAACATCTTTCCAACTCTTTTTTTTGCTTTTTTGAACTGAACCCTCTACGTCTTTTAAAACATTTCTTTCGCGATAGCGATAATACACAATTAAGCCTATGAATAGAGCAACAAGAATTGTTATCCCAAAGCGTGCATATACAACGTAATCATTTTTTTGAAACGCATATATGGTAGATAAAAGAACCACCGGATTCATTATAGGTGCACTTAGTAAAATAACAATGCCTACATGAAGTGGTAACCCCTTTTGAATGAGCCTTCTTACAATTGGTATAATGACACATTCACACATTGGAAAAAGAATTCCCACAAATACTGCTGGAATCATTGCAACAATTGGAGATCTCGGCATTACTTTTTGAATCATATCTTCTGTCACAAACACTTGAATGAGTAAAGAAACGATTATCCCTAGTAAAATAAAAGGTATTGCTTCAAAAATAATACTTAAAAAGAGTGTGTTCACATTCAACCATACTTGCGGCATACTTTTGTGCAAATTTGCTAGGCTTGTAAAATCTACAAAAAATAATAAAAAGAGAAAAATAACAATAAGCACTATGCCTGCTAATTCTTTTGAAACTCTATTAAAAACCAACCTTCTCGCCTCCATTTTATTTATATGTAAACATGTGCTTGTCCAAATGCATCTACTACTACAACACAAATGTTATAGTCTATTCCTATTCTTAAATCGTAATCATTATGATTTATTATTGATTTTTCCCTTTCAATCATTTAACATAAAACGTAATCATTACGATTTAAAGGAGAGAAAGAATTTCATGAAAAAAATACCTATCACTGTATTAAGTGGGTTTTTAGGATCCGGAAAAACTACATTACTACATCATATTTTAACTAATAAGAACAACTTAAAAGTAGCTGTTATCGTTAATGATATGAGCGAAGTAAACATTGATGCCTCCCTTATAAAAAAAGGTGGTTTTTCACGTACAGAGGAAAAACTAGTAGAAATTCAAAATGGCTGTATTTGTTGTACACTACGAGAAGATTTAATAATAGAAGTGAATCGCCTTGTTGAAAACGGTGATATTGACTATATAGTGATTGAATCTTCCGGTATAAGTGAGCCGATTCCAGTTGCCCAAACATTTACTTATACTGACGACGTTCTTAACATTGATTTAACGAAAAATTGTCGCCTCGATACGATGGTTACAGTTGTAGATGCAAATAGATTTTGGGATGATTTTGCAGATGGAGAAAGTTTATTAGATCGCAAACAAGCAATCAATGAAAATGATACTCGGGAAGTTATTGATTTATTAATAGATCAAATTGAGTTTGCAAATGTAATTATTCTTAATAAGATAGATCTACTAGAAAAAGAAGATGTGATAGAACTTCATCAACTGCTACAGAAATTAAATCCTAATGCAAAAATTATTGAATCTTCCTTTAGCAACGTACCACTGCAAGAAATTTTAAATACAAATGTATTCAATTATGAGGAAGCCAGTCAATCGGCGGGCTGGATACAAGAATTAAATAGTGAACATCATACACCCGAAACGGAAGAATACGGTATCAATTCCTTTGTATACCGTCGTAAATACCCTTTCCATCCTGAACGCCTTATGAATTGGCTAGAAAAATGGCCTGTAGATGTCGTAAGAGCAAAAGGCTTTTTCTGGCTCGCATCTCGTAATAATATGATAGGTCTTCTATCTCAAGCAGGTTCCTCTATTACAATTCAAGGTGCCGGTGAATGGATAGCAGCATTACCTGAAACTGAAAGAAATCAAATGATCATAGAAGAGCCAGAAGTATTGAAAAACTGGGATAAACAATATGGAGATCGAATAACTGAACTCGTATTTATCGGAATTGATATGAACCGTTCTTTAATTGAACAATCATTAGATGATTGTCTATTAACAGAAAAAGAAATGACACAAAACTGGAATACATTCATTGATCCTATTCCAGCTTTTACTTACACTTCATAATTCAAAATAGAAAGGATTCCGTAAACGGAAGCCTTTCTATTTTATCGTTCTCTTATTTAACAAACTCCTTTCATTTGAATAACAACTTTACATTAAGTAAGAAATTTCAGTTTGTTTTTTATTCATTACGTGATATATTGCATATTGTATACAATATATTTTTTTGAAGGAGGACTCTATACATGATGGATCTAAATCGTTTAAAAGGAATCATTATGGTTGTCATTGGTGCTTGTTTATGGGGCTTGTCCGGAACAGCTGCACAACAACTTTTTCAATATGACAATATTTCTACTGAATGGTTAGTTACAATCCGATTACTTATATCTGGCATTATCTTACTCATTATTGCATCATTCGGAACAAGCAAAAAAGAAATATTCGGCATTTGGAAACAAAGATCTGATGCTTATAAAATGATATTGTTTGGTTTATTCGGTATGCTTGCTGTACAGTATACGTATTTTGCTTCTATTAAAGAAGGAAATGCCGCCGTTGCAACATTATTACAATATTTAGCTCCTATATTCATCACTGTATACTTACTTTTCAAATGGAACGTTCGTCCATCAAAAATTGATTTCATTTCAATTACCCTTTCATTAGTAGGTACTTTCCTCTTGCTAACAAACGGGTCTGTGCATAACTTAGCTGTTTCTACACCAGCTATTATTTGGGGGATTTTATCTGGATTATCTCTCGCTTTTTATAGTTTATATTCAAAGGGATTACTAGAAAGATGGTCTTCCTCTGTTATCGTTGGATGGGGTATGATTATTGGGGGTATTGGTGTAACGATTGTACACTTTATTTCTACGAAAGACTTTATTTTATTATCAACTGTGAAATATGTAAAATTAAGTACTCTACCGCTCATCACATTTGTTGTCATTTTTGGGACACTTATTGCCTTTTATTTATACTTAGACAGCATACGATACTTGACTCCGAAAGAAACGACATTATTCGGTTGTACTGAACCACTCGCAGCTATTATTTCTTCTGTACTTATATTACATGTACCGTTTCAATCTTTTCAGTTATTAGGGGCTTTTTGTGTCATTGTAATGGTGCTCATCTTAAGTCAAAAACCAGATGAAGGGAAACCAGAATTAAAGCTTGTTCATGAGAAAAAGGAAAATATACAATGAAAGGATTGAATTCACTATGCCTATCCCTCAAAATTATAAAAAACAAGGAAGAGTTTCGGCAAAATCACTCGTTTTAAATCAACTACAAGATTGGATTATTGAAGGTGTACTGAAGCCCGATGAAAAAATTAATGATGGGGAATTGGCTGAAGCACTAGGCGTAAGTAGAACACCTGTAAGAGAAGCCCTTCAAATATTAGAGCTTTCTGGATTAGTTGAAATGGTACCTGGGCAAAAAACAAAAATTGCTCCTATTAAGTTAGACGATATACCTATTATTTATGAAACGATGGCTGGTCTTCACTCTATTATAGGTAAGCAAGCACTTCAACACACTACAGAAGCTGATTTGAAACTACTTTCTGAAATAAATAATGATTTTCAGTACTCTATAGAGAAAAAAAACGCAAAGCAAGCTTTAGAATTAGATATACAATTTCACAATGCAATTTCTTCTATTGCTAAAAATCAATATATTGAACCCTTTCTAGAAAATATGCAACTTCACGTTTTACGCCTTGAATATTTATTTTTCCAAAACTTTGTTCCAGCAAGTCAATCTATTGATGAACATCACGCTATCATTCAAGCACTGCAGAAGCAGGATGAAAAACAAATGGAACAAATGATGACTCAAAACTGGCTCCGTCCAATGAAAGAAATACAAAAAATAATTTCTACGAAATAGAAAGAGAGCTGGCTACATAAAATCGTAACCAGCTCTCCTTTTACTAATCTATATAGTTATGCCTGAATATCTGCATAATCTTCCATATCTTCGTATTCTTTTTCTAATTCCTCTAAAGACAGCTCGTATAATTGTCGATCGCGAATTTTAAACACACCTGCTCCAATTAACTCATCAATTAAATGCCTCTTACGATTTTCAACAGCAAAACGGAGTTGACTACTCATCTTTTAAAAAAACTCCTTTCTACGATTATTGAAAATGATAATCTTTATCAATTACCACTTTTGATTATAAAAGATGACTCTTTATAAGTAAAGTAATTTCATGAAATATTTACCTTGCAAAGTATTTGTGGCCACATTATATATATGTATGCCGCGCGAAAAATGTTATGACACTTTTTCTTATCCTTTTTCTTTCATACTTTGCAAGTTGTCTCACTATGATGAAATTCACCATCTATTTCTACTTGAATGGTGACATGTTCTACATGAAACTTCTCCTTTAATACATCCGTAGCCTCTTTTAATACACTTTGTGTTTCATTTCCTTTAATAATCAAGTGGCAAGTTAATACTTGAAAATCCGATGTGACAGACCATATGTGCAAATCATGAACTTCTTTTACAACCGTAATATTTAACAATGTACTTTTTACCTCTTCAACATTTATGTTCTGCGGTGCACCTTCCATTAATATATGGACCGTATCACGTGTTACACGCCATCCACTAATAATGACTAAAATAGACACAAGAATACTAGCAATCGCATCTGCAGCAGTCCATCCGAAAAATTTAATAAGTAACGCAGCAATAATCGCTCCAACTGATCCTAATAGATCGCCTAATACGTGTAAGAAAGCACTTCTTACATTCAAATTCCCCTTTACATCTCCGCCTCTCATTAATATCCAAGCTGATAAAATATTAATAAGTAGACCAAGTACAGCAATAATAAGCATCCCATTACTAGCAATCTCAACTGGTTCTTTAAAACGGCGAATTGCTTCAATAAAAATGTATATTGAAATGACAATAAGGACGACACCGTTACATAATGCCGCTAACATTTCGACTCGCTTATACCCGTATGTTTTCGCAGCTGTTGCTGTTTTTTCTCCGAGCTTAAACGCAAGTAAACTTAAAGCTAAAGATACCGCATCACTTAACATATGCCCCGCGTCAGATAGTAGTGCTAAACTATTTGTTACAAATCCCCCAATAACTTCAGCAATCATAAAACTTGTTGTTAGTAAGAATGCAAGTAGTAACGCTTTTTTATTTTTAGAATGCCCATGATCATGCGAATGTCCCATACAAAATGCTCCTTTAAGTGCAATATCTGTACATTAGTATGAAACAAATTCCCTATCTTTATCCCGCTTCCTCTGTATACACACTTCGATACTTTTCAAACAAGTCCTTTTTCTCAACAAAAAATAAGACTACTTCTTTTTCAGCTTCATATTGTTTACTAATGAAAGAAATTTGAAGGAGGTTATTGAATTGAAACGACTATTTCTCTGTATGGAACGTGAACTTATCGTTGTAAAAGAACGCTATGGTAACTATGAAACCGCATATCACTTACAAAATATGCAACCTACCTGTATCGCTGTTGATCCATTTCAAAAGAATCGTGTATATTGCGGAACATTTGGACGAGGTCTCTGGTTAAGTGATGATAGCGGAGATTCATGGAGACCGATTGGAGATTCTTATCGTTACTTTGATTTTCCAAAAGAAGATGGTATTTTACACTCTTCTATCACTTCCATTACGATAAGCCCGAATGAAAAAGTTAACGGATATGGCGTCGTTTATGTCGGCACAGAACCGAGCGCTTTATTCCGTTCAGAAAATGGTGGTGAAACGTGGACGGAACTGAAAAATATGAAATCATTATTATCTTCTTATACGTGGGCTTTTCCGCCTAGACCTTTCACCCATCACGTACGCTGGATTACAGTGGATCCACAGAATCCGAATACAATTCATGTTTCAATTGAAGCTGGTGCTGTTATTCAAAGTAACGATAAAGGGCATACATGGATTGATAAAAAATTCGGTGCTCCTATCGATGCGCATCAATTACTTATGCATCCTGAAGCACCAAATCGCCTTTATGCATCATGTGGTGACGGATTTATGGGCGGACCTGATCGCGCATACCTTGAAAGTTATAACAGTGGAAACAGCTGGATCTCACGCAGTGAAGGACTTGAACATCATTATTTATATAGCATGGCTATCGATCCAGCTGATTGTAATACAATTCTCGTTTCTGCCGCACCGAGTGCAGATCTCGCTCATCACCGTATTCCTTATGAATCTTATATTTATCGTAAAACGAAAGATACTCCTTTCGAACAAGTACAACAAGGACTACCACCTGCAATTGGTACAGTCATTTCGATGTTTGCGACAAACGAAGCAGAACCACATACATTTTACACTTTAAATAACAACGGCGTGTTTCAATCCAATGATAGCGGCGAATCGTGGGAACAACTAAACATTCCGTGGAAAGATGAGTATAAAACGCAGCATCCGCATGCATTACTTGTTACTACTCCTTAACGAAAAAAAGACTGCCTAATGTTTTAGGCGGTCTCTCTTTTATTTCTTTAAATCAATAACGATATTATCTAAGACAATATCTTTCTTTTTCGCTTCTTTATTCGGCACTTCAATTTTCTTCTCGATACCATTAATAAATTCCACTCCACCAAAGTTTTCTGGTGTATGTACTCGTAAGTTCACATGGGGTGTAACGATAAGCTTCGTAGCGTTTTTGTTCAATTTTTGGAATATAGCACTCCAACTACTTTTGTGCGGTTCTGCTACTGTACTAGTTCCGCCATTTCCTTCACCAGCATATTTATTTCCTAAATCATCTTTTATTTCTAATTCCACATCAGCGCTATCCCATATACTTCTTAATACTTTAGATTCTTCCTGATTGAAAAAAACGATAAATGACATCGGAGTTACTTCCATTTTGTCTATATTTACTTTTATTAATTCATTTTCAGAAACCCCATTAACCTTTACTTCTTTACTCTCCATTGCTTTTAAACTAAGTGCGAAGTTCCAATTCCCCTTAATTGAATTACCTTTATAATCCAACTCAATCTCTTCCATATTCCACCAAACATTTGCAACATCTAACCTTTTACTACTATTACCACTCATTGTAATCATACCTACGTACTTTTTCTCTCCAACTTTTGTTACTTGAGAGCTTCCTCCCCCACCATTAAACCCCATCACCTGCGGATATCCAAATATATTTGGCTTCTCACCTAAATCTTTATCACTCTCAATAGAGTATGTGATTGTGATTGTTCTACCATCGAACACAGCATCATTAATTGTAACCTTAACCCCATTACTCTCCCTCGTCATATTCAATTCAGTCGAAAACTCTTTATAATTTTCATATAACCCTGTTCTACCATTATCTAAAAACCGGAATATGTCCCCTACTATTGGTAATCCTCCAGCGTATGTCGGAAATCCGATGCCAAGCATGGCAACCGATACGCCGACTAAAATAGATGCAGCAGCAACGCCTTTTTTCCAACTTTTCATCTTTTTCTTCGTACGAATAGATTGTTTTACATTACGCTTCACTTTTTCTTTTTCAATTTCAGAAGCCTCAATTTCCTCAAGTTCTTTCTCATCTATATCAATATCATTTAATAGTTCATAAATGTCTTTCATATTACACTACCTCCAAAACTAATATTCGTAGCATTTTGTTGTAGTTTCTTTTTCCCACGGTACACTCGATTATCGATTGCTGCCCGGGTTAATCCTAACTTGTCACCTATTTCCTCTGTCTTCATACCGAGAAGATATTTCATAATGAATACTTTTTGATCTAGCGGTTCTAATTGATTAATAAGCTTCAATAATTCTTCTCTATCTTCCATAACAATTAATTCGTCTTCTGCCGACTTTTCTGTACTAATATGAAACTCATCCGAAATAATTTCTACTTTTTTAGTCGCTTTCCGGTAATAATCAATTGCTTTAAACTTCGCAATTGCCGCAATCCATTTTTTAAAATCATTTGGTTCTCCATGAAATTTATTTGCGTTATTCCATATGGAAAGAAATATATCGTTTACACATTCCTCTATTAATCCATCATTTTGAACTGGAAGAAGAACTTTGTGCGTGATTCCCTTTATGAGTGGTAAATATGTATCGACAACAAATTCTAGCGCATCTTCTTTTTGCCGTTGTAATCTTTTTATATAATTTTTCTCATTTGATTTCATGTAGCGATTCCCCTTATTTTTTTGTAAAAGCTTTTACACCCTATATAACGTCTAAAAAAATATTTTCTCTCATCTTTTTATTATTTTTTGTATGTAATGGAATACTTTCCCTTAGCCATTGTCTCACATAACTATGCATTACAAGAAAATTTTCTCAAGTCTGCAATTTGATTCATGTAGTACACTATTTATATAGTCATTCTTTAACTTAGTGTACATTTTATTTCGTTAACCTACTATTTAAAATTAGGAGATGAGATGTGTATGTGTGGAATTACAGGTTGGGTAAATTGGAATAAGGACCTTTCTAATGAACATGTTATTTTAAAAAAGATGGCAAATCGTATTCAGCATCGCGGTCCTGATGCTGAAGGATTTTGGTTTTCACCTCGCGCGGCTTTTGCACACCGCCGTTTAATTGTAATTGATCCAGAAGGCGGGACACAGCCGAAGACATTTCGTGCTGGTGGTTATACGTATGCTCTTACTTATAATGGAGAAATTTATAATTTCCGTGAGCTGAGGGAACAACTTCAAAAATGTGGTCATACATTTGAAACGCATTCAGATACAGAAGTGTTATTACATGCTTATTTAGAATGGAAAGAAGACTGCGTGCAACATTTAAACGGCATTTTCGCTTTCGCCTTATGGGATGATCAGAAGCAACAACTGTTTTTAGCACGTGATCATTTAGGTGTAAAACCGCTCTTTTATACTGAAAGAAATGACAGCATTATTTTCGCATCTGAAATAAAAGCATTATTAGCTCATCCATCTGTTCCTGCTGAAATTGATGCGGATGGCATAAATGAAATATTTGGATTAGGCTTATTTCGAACTCCAGGATGTGGCGTCTTTAAACATATTCAAGAAGTGCGTGCCGGACATTCTATAACATTTACACGTGATAAAAAAGTAGTTACGAAGTATTGGAATTTAGAAAGTAAGGTCCATACAGATTCTATAGAAGATACATCATCACATATTTTATCTATTTTACAAGATACAGTAAAAAGACAATTAATCGCCGACGTCCCTCTCGTTTGCATGTTATCAGGAGGGTTAGATTCTAGCGGTATTACTGCACTAGCAGGGAAAGAATTTGCTGCTGAAAATAAAACACTTCATACGTATTCCGTTGACTTTGTAAATAGCGCAAAAGATTTCGAGCTGACATTTGCTCGCACTGGTTTAGATGCTCCTTGGGTAAAACGCGTTTCTGAACATGTAGGGACATCTCATCATGATATTATTGTGAATGCTGAAGAATTAGCTAATCACTTATTCGTTCCCCTCCGTGCAAAAGATTTACCGAGCGCTGGCGAAATGGAAACTTCACTATATTTACTATTTTGCGAAATGAAAAAAGATGCGACCGTAGCTTTATCCGGCGAATCTGCTGATGAAGTATTCGGTGGATACCCTTGGTTCCATCAAGAAGAATTACTATATGTCGATAAGTTTCCTTGGCTAACAAATTGGAAAAATACATCTCCTCTTCTACTACATGAAGTAAGTAACCAATGTAATCTAGAAAACTATATTGATACACGCTTCCAAGAAGCGATACTTGAAGTACCTACTCTTGAAGGCGAAAGTAAAAAATCCGCGAAACAACGTCAAATGTTTTATTTATTTTTAACGAGATTTCTTCCGTTCTTACTTGACCGTAAAGATCGTATGAGTATGGCTGTAGGATTTGAAGTTCGTGTACCGTTTTGCGATTATCGATTAGTTGAATATTTATGGAACGTTCCTTTCAACATAAAAAGCATTGATAATATTGAAAAAGGTATTTTACGTAGAGCACTGAAACCTGCTTTACCTGACGATGTACGCAATAGAAGAAAAAGTGCGTATCCAACTTCACAAGACCCACATTATTTACAAACAATCCGGAATTTAACACTTGAAATGTGTAGTAATAAAAACAACCCTATTTTCTCACTTATTAATCATTCCACATTACTTGCCATTGCCAATCAAAGTAATAAAGAAATTAACAATTTCGAAGCAAGAAGTGCTATGGAATACATGCTACAGGTAAACGAATGGTTAAAAACATATCATATTCATATCGCTTAACAAAAAGGAGTTCAAGGATAAAAACCTTGAACTCCTTTTATATTAATTAGCACATCGTTTATTTTCAGTGTCAATGGACCATCCAATAATTGTGGCACAATCTCTACCTTTCCACTGCAGTACATTTGTTAATACCGGTTCAATCTGTAAGCAACTTCCGTCATGCAATATTTCTACTAAAGATTGATCATCATCAAACCTTCGTTTATCACACTCTAAAATACCGTCCGTTGCCATTACAATGTGATTCATTCCTTTTTCTAATCCTCTTACACCTGACGTAAAGCAAGGTGTATTTGCTGCGAAAATATTTTTCCTACCGATATATTCGTAATTCTTCCGCTTATTTAATCGCCCTTTCCCATTCTTCGTTTTGTCAGAATGGAATAAATATGCGAAACAATTACCAACTGATAACCAATATAAAAATTCACCTTTTCGCAAACATATTAAGCATGCAAGTTCCTCATCATCTTGATCACATTTTTCAATAAACAACTCATCTGTAAATAACGCTAACAAGTACATATGTGTATGATGAAAAGCTAAATGTATCGGGTAAGAAAATAACTCTCTTAGTTTCTCTTTTCTTTCTGAAATTGCTTCTATTATATAATCTATATTTTTTGTTTTGTGGTGTGTATCAAAAATCATAACAAATTCAAATTGTAATTCAGGATCCCACCAAGCAAGCACCGCATCTCCTCGTTCATATGCATCACTCTCTTGATTTCCCCCATATACGCCGACTGAAAGAGGACCACATTTTTCAACATGTATTTCATCTACATACATCTGTTCATGACTCATCCATTTGAATGTATTCACAGCTATCATCCTCTCTCTTGCTAAATGTATACCTTTACACATAGATTACCTTATATTTCAATAAAAATAAACTTTTTCAACATTTTTTATCCAAATAAAAGGATTTTATTTCTACACTAACGAATATATCTTAATATACGATATAAAAACAGGAGGATTTATTATTATGAAAGACATTAATCAGCATTGGGAGAACATTTATTATCACTTACGATATGAATATGAAGACAATCTTTCTCACCAAGCTATTCGTATTTTACAAATCGTTTCTCGTGAGAAAGAAATAACAATTGGAAAAGTCGCTACTGAGCTTACTCTCTCTCATAACACAGCATCTGAACACGTAAAGCGTCTTATTCAAAAAGGATTTATCATGAAAGAAAGAAACAAACAAGATGAAAGAGTTGTGAACCTTACTTTAACGAAAGAAGGCATTGAAGTATTAGAAAAGCATACTTTACTAGATAAAGAAAAGATAAAAATATTAGAATCGCAGTTATCGAAAGAGGAACAACAATTAATTGAAAAAGCTTTTTCATTATTAGCGAAGGAGGCAAAATATGCATTTCCTCGTTAAAGTAATCGTTTCAGCACTTATTATCGGTGTTATTACTGAAGTCGCTAAACATTATAGTACGATAGGCGGCTTTATTGCTGCCCTTCCTCTCGTAAGTTTACTGAGCCTATTTTGGATTTCTTTCGAAGGCGGAAACAAACAAGAATTAAGTCAATTTGCTTTAGGTGTATTATATGGATTTCCTGCATCCGCACTATTATTATTTATCGTCTATATTGGTTTAAAAAACTCGTTTTCACTTAGTACCTCTGTCCTACTTGGTATAGGTGTTTGGTGCATTGTTTTTGCTTGTCAAAAATTATTTCAAGCTTAGTTAGGAGGGTTTACTATTTATAAATTTGTAGAAGTATTGGGGCAAACTATAGAAGTATATATAAAAGGATGTAATACACAAACTGTAGTCATTCAAACCGGAATGGGTTGCTCATTTTATGATTGGTTTCCTATTATAGAAAAGCTTTCACAACACTTTACAGTCGTTTCATACCATCGCCCAGGTTACGGAAAAAGTGATCTAGGAAATGATTCGCGTACTATAAGGCAAGTGACAAAAGAATTACATATGTTATTACAGAAATTAGCTATTCACGAGCCTATCATTCTAATTGGTCATTCCTACGGAGGCTTATGCGCACAACATTTTACGATGTTACATGAAGATAAGTTGCAAGCACTTATTTTAGTTGATTCTACTTCCATGAACTTACACCGATTAGATGAACTTCATTTACCAATTTCTGATCAAACGGATTCGGATGATATGTGGCTTCAAAAATATAATACATATTCCAAAATGGATGTAGACATGCTTTCTAATGAACTAAAACCTATGCTAGCCGGTCAATCAAGACAACAAATTGAATTTTCTACCTCTCCTTCACTATATAAAGCGACAGCTTCTGAACTATCGGAGTGGAAAAACTGTGCTCTTTCACTAAAAGAGCTATATAAAACATTAGAAATACCATTAATCGTTATCGGTAGAGACCCTCAATATTCTATTACTCAGTTGACTGAGGGCAGCATGCCAAAAGAGGAAGCCATACAACTTGAAACAATGTGGCAAGAGCTGATTCATGAACAATTACAACTCTCAATGAATAGCCAATATATACTTGCTGAACATGCTGGTCACGGAATAGAAAATGATCGACCAGATATTATCATTGAAGCTGTTCACTCCCTAACAATAAAAAAAGGAAGCAACTAAAGCTGCTTCCTTACTTATCTATTCATAATCTTCTTCATCATCGATTTCTTCGTAATACGAATTCCCATTACTTACATATATAGGACCATTCGCAACGTCAATACGTAATACCCATGCCCATGGCACAGCTAAACGCTTATGTATTGATCGCCAAAAGCTCATTGATTTTCTTTCGTACTCCTGGAACTCCTGAAGTAACTCTTTGTAGGAGGAACCGTCTAACTGAATATTTGCTTCTAACAAACGAGAATGGGCGTAGTACTGCAGCTCTAGTTCCGCAGCAATTTCCATTTCTTCTTCCGTTGCCATACCAATAATTGTTCCATCTGGTGGTACAATTTCATAAACGTTGTGAACTTCAATAAGCCCTTCTTTCTCTTTCTCAAACATGTAAACAGCCTCCTTTAACATATATTTTTATGTTACAAAGTCATACTTCTACAATAACATCTCTCTTTCCTCTTTTTTGATAAACTTTTACAAATTATTTATCTGATGACCCGTATTCTCTATCCTTTCGGCAGCAACTAAATCTTCATTATGAAAATTCAACTTAAATATATCGGGCATACGAAGTGTTTTCCAAAATCGAAAATCATATTTTGAATCAAAATAATTCATAAGTAATACCATAATATTCCCAAGCGTACCTATTACAATATTTTTACCTTTATATTTTTTAAATATACTTTGCATACATATTACAGCGCGTCTTTGTGCTACATCATTGGATTCTCCGCCTTCGTATGCAAAACTCCAATCTTCCCACACATTCTCGATAGCATCATTAAAATCTGCTACTGGCTCTGAACTTAATAACCTTTCTCGTAAATCTTCTTCTATTTCTATTGATACATGATATGTATTCGCAATTCCTTGTACAGTTTGAATTGCTCTTTTGTACGGGCTAGAAATCACAACGTCAATATGTTTATCTTTTAATAAGTGTATTACATTCTCTGCATCACAGTGCCCTTTTTCAGATAAAGGACGCTCCCGTTCTTCTTTTGTATAGGTAGAGTGGGCATGGCGAACGAAATATATTGTTGTCATTTATTCATCTCCTTTTTCCGTTTCTATCCAAATTCAATACATTACCATGAAATCCCTTTACCTTTATAATAGGTGCTGTCAAATTTAAATATTGATTTTCATATTAATAAAAGGGAAACACCTCATATGGTATTTCCCTCAATTAAAATAGACTACATTCAATTAAATACTTTATCAATTTTATTTCTATCGTATTCTAATATCCAATCCTTATATGTATGATAAATATCCCTAATTGTATTAGGAGAGGTAGCTAATACATCACATCCTCTATCATCATAAACGTGAAATATAGTATTCTTGTTACTATTTATGAAATACACCCTATGAACAATACGCGGTTTTATTCCCATATCTTGATTACAAATTGCTTTTAACATAGGAATGTATTTCAAGTCAGAAACTTTACATTTCAAAATATATCTATGTGTTTTATATACCCCGTCTTCATCGTCTTCTGGAAAAACATAAGGGATTGTATTTTTCTGTAACTTAAACAAATCGGACTTCGCTTTTACATACTTAGAAAAGATATTTAATTTGTGTTTAAAAGTTTCACCGTCTGCATAGCCATTTACATCCACTACGATATAAATATCATCTTCTGTTGCATGTAAAGACTGAAATAAAGTAATGGCTCTATTATAAACGCCCTCTAAATATGGGCAGTTTTCATAAATGTTATTGCAATCATAGTTCACACCTAATCTAAAGCGAATACCAATATCCCCATTATAAAATAGAGGTGGTCTAAGTTCTAAACTTGGAAACGTTTCAAGCATATACTCGTTCAACCTCATCTCAACACCTACCTTTAATAGCATCTTGTTTACATAATAAAATTATTCTATTATAATTTATTCTTGAATTCCTCACTTATTATAATGTCTCGAATAAAATAATCTACATTATTTCTCAGCTTTTGATATGCAACTTGATCTTCTATATCGTTAAACATAATGACAACTTCTACTTTATTCCCCTTCTTATCTGTAGTATACAAGCTTTTTGTCAATACGAATGCGGTAGAACCACCTTTTTGACCAGCATATTCGAACTTACTATTTTTAACTGTTCCTTTGAAAATATTCTCGATTTCTTCTTGCATTGGTTTTGGAAAATACTTTCTACTATTTATCTTTTCCATTATACTCATATAATCTTTAGCGTTTGCACCCACTAATCGATCTGACCAAATTCGCTGAAATTCCATATCTACCTTTAATGGAATATCCCGTTTTTTCCACTCTTCTTCATCTTTCATCCATTCATGAATTTGTAACACATGTTTATTATATTCTTCCTTTGACATGTTACGTATCATTTCTAACGATTGATTTTCTGGCTCATGAAGCTCTTTTTCTACATACCCTCTCATATATAGTGAAGCAGTATACGAAGAGAACTTGTCATGACTAGTAAGCTCTAACTCTTTTAAACTATCATTTACTCTTTCTATTCCAAGCTTATCTAACAAATATGTCGTATTTGCATTAGAGCTATAATGAATCATTCCTTTAGCTACTTCTTCTAAAGTAATCTGTCCATTTTTCACTAATTCTCTCGCTCTAGCATCTTCTAACCAGTCAGGATGCGCTCCACCATCAGTATCTTTAACGTAATATTTATCTAACTCGTGCAATGAAATTTGTTCATCTCGACTTATTTTTCCTTCTGATACTTGCTTAGCAAATTCAACTGCTATTACGATTTTTGCCATACTCGCTAATGGCAATTTTTTATTTTCATTTATAGAAGTTATTACTTCTCCATTTTTTTTAATAAATAATGAACAGGTTTCATCGTCTTTATGTTCTTTTATGTACTTTAATACGTAATTCGGATCTTCTTTTGACAAATAGTACTTCATAATAACAAAGAAAGCTATAACGGCTACTATAATGACTCCTGCAACAATTCCTATAATCTTTAATATGTTCACAATATGCCCCCTCTACTACATTCCCTTCTATATCATAATTATAACGAAATATATTACAAAATTATACAAAATAGAATAACTCTTCCTAAAAAAAGAAAGAGTTATTCTATTTCACATGGTGTTATTTGTCCATTTAACGTAACTACTATATTTGACTCGTCACTTTCTTTAACGCTACTTATACGATTTGAGTTAGGAGGACCAATTACAACTGACTCCTTAATTGGCGAAAGGTCCTTCTCTAATTTTTCTGCACTTACCCCGTATGCAGCTTGAAATACTTCTGGCGGTGTTAATCTAAGTATGTCTGATCCTTCTGCTGTTTCAAACTGATCGTTATTGAAGAACAAATGTAATTGTACTTCTTCTGTTACTGCTGTGATCCAATGCCACCATCCCATTGGAATAAAGACAGTTTGCCCCGCTTTCACATGATAATTTTGCAATTGATTCGTTTCGGGATTTAAGATAGATGTAACTGCTTCTCCTGATACAACAACATCCAATTCCCACGCATTCGGATGCCAATGTGGTTCCCGCATATGCCCTTTTGTCATAAATAAATCAACAAACGCTCCACCTATCATTGCTGGTAACTGCGTTGACGTAACTTCATATGCAACGTTTTTCTTATCTCTTTTAAAAAAGACATTTTTTCTCGAATCAAAGAAAAGGTTTGGAGTTCCCGAGCTTTTCTTTAAATTTTTATTATCTGGAACATAACCTGAACTACTCATTTTATCCCTCTTTTCCACTCCGAACATTTCGGCTTTCACACTGTATCGTATGGAAAAAAAACATGAATGTGCCTATCATTCACATAACAAAAAAACATGCCTTCATAAGGAGAGCATGTTTTGTGATATTCTTCACATTATTTAGCTAAAAATAAACTTTTTACTTACCATGATGTAACATTAAATCACTAAGTTCTTCTTCAATGTGATTTAATTTCGCAACGCCTTCTTTCCATTTATGAATATAACGTGAAACCCCAACGAAAAATAAAACGATAATTGTGGAAAGAATAATACCATACACGATTGCTACAGTACTCATAGTTACACTTCCTTGTAATTAGTAATGTGGTTATTAGTTATATTTTTATTATAAACCTTTTTCTTTTAAAATACTTCGATTTCAACTTTTTGTAACAAAATTGATTTTTCTAATATTTCGTTCGTAAAAACGGCATATTTTTCACAAATTATACAAAACTTCACCATATGTACTATTACCATATGAGTTATATTATTTAATAGAAAAAAGGGGATGATATAGTATGACGACTTGGTTTATTGTAATGTTAGTTGTATTTGGAGCATTTAAAATTATCGTTTCTAGCCTTCCCAACTCTGTTATTGAATCCATTATTAGTAAGTACGAAACACATCCACAGCTTGAAGAAGCGAATGCGACTGTTACAATCAATGGAAATAACGTAGAAGGCGAAAAGAAATCCAAAATTATTCATGATTTTAACGAAGGTTTATTTTTAGATCGCTATTACGCACCGCCACACAATGAGGGTACGCCTTTAATTATCAATGCAAAGCGTGGCAAAAAAGATTTTACCTTTTATATTTATAGTCATGAAGAGCATGTTGATGTTGTAAAGCAACATAAAAAGAAGGTCGTTGCTTATAGTTTACGCTCTAAAAACCTCCAAAATAATGATATGTTCGTATCAGCTGATTTAGCTTAGTGCTCATATATAAAAGGAATCCATGGCATATGGATTCCTTTTTACAATTCACTGAAAAATAAGCTCTGTCTTCAAACTATCTTTCGGTAACAGCCATCCTTTTTGATCTAAGCTCTGCATTAATAATTCTCTTTGTTCTTTTGCAATACTTGCCTCATTTGTTTTAAACGATACTTCTATTACGAAATCATCTTCTATTTTCCCTGTATTACTAAGTGGCCAAACTTCAATATTCGTTTTACTGTTTTCAAATTCAGCTGTATACCTTTTCATTAATACAGGCCCATAAATACGAGAATTTTTGAGCATTTCTTCTCCCCAATTCGTATACAACCATTTGTTCATTTTCCCTGGCAACTTTTCTATTAACATGTTTTGAGCAGCTTGTTCGTTTGGTAAATCAAGTACTCCATATCCTTTCGCACTGTAACTTTTCTTATTTGAAATACTTAACGTTTTCTTTTCAAATCCCCAATCTATTTCCGCATCATAGTTATCGGTTTTACTATCAAATCCATCATTTTTAGCTACTTCTAGTGCATCTTGAATTACACCGTTTGGAATAGGATATCTTTTTTTATATGTTAGCTCAAAATCTTTACTAAATTCTTTCTTTCGAATTCTAGCAAACCAACCTTCATTACTTAAATTTTTATTTGCCGTATCTAAAAATTGCACTTGTATTCTTTCATAATTTGTACCAGCCTGGAAATGCTCTAGTACATCTTGCTTCATCTCTTTGTTAGGACCTAGTACTTGTTCTGGCTTTAATAATAACTTTACTTCAAAACTAGGTTTCATTGGACTAGCAGTAAACCCTTCCTTAACGTTATAAAGGAAACAACAAAAGAAAATACTCACGAATACAAATACTTTTTTCATATACCTATCCCCTTTACATGTTAAATAACTTCTATACGTTCCATAGTAAGTGAATATACATTTTCATACCCTGCCGTGCTAAGCTTTTTCTGTAATCGATCTGTATCCTCTTTTAAAGCGTGTACTAACACCGTATGTTCCGGTAATAATGTATTTAACATCTCTTTCACATCTCTTATACTTTGATGAACTTTATATGGAACTCGCTTCACCCTACATTCTTTACCTATACGTTCTTTCAAAACTTTTTCTGCAAAACTCCCTTTCGCAACATGCCCAGTAAAGATAATAGAATTTCTTTCTTCAGGCCGAATTTGTTCATAATATAACTGAGCCCGTTTCGTTTGCATATTCGCATCACTCATTACAACTATTCCATAACTATGTTGCGTACCGCCGTCATCATCCATAACTATTATGTTTCTTTTTAAACCCTCCATTAGCTCTTCAAGTTCTTTATTATTTTTGATCCAATCTTTATATACGAACATCTCGTCAAATCCATCTAAAATTTCCTGATCTACTATAATGGGAAATTCTTTATATTTTTCATATAAATACAATACGATATCTTGCGCCCTACCAAGGGGTGGCAATGGTAGTAATGCTACCCCTTTATTCCCCGCAGCTCGTTCAATTTCTGTACATAGTTCGTTTACTCGTTCATGTTGCGAAACATCATCAGTATGATAAGCAGCATCTACAATTGCAACTTTTATATCGCCGCGCAATTTCTCAGGTAAATTCGCTCGTAGTATGTTAGACTCTGCTGAATAATCGCCAGAATAAAATACATATGTATGACTCATATCCACTAAAAACCAAACCGATCCTAATACGTGCCCACTATACCCCCATTGAAACCGCAATGTAGGAGTAATCTGTATCCATTCATTCGGATTACTAATCTCATCAACATATATATAATTTAAATCTTTCACATTTTGGTCGTTATATGGCACATTCCATCCTTGCATCACATTGTAGTTTCTCCATTTTTCATAATAAGCGGGAAGTTGCTCCTTCGTATAACGAGTTGTCCAGATTTTTTTCTTATATCCATACTTCGCTAATAAAGGTAAGCCCATCGTATGATCTTCATGAATATGTGATAAAAATACTGCATCTAAAAACGGTACAACTTCCCGCTCTATTTTTGGATAACTATCCTCATATGATCGATTAATACCACAATCAAATAATATTTTTGTCTCTTTATTTTTTACGAAATAGCAGGAACGACCGTATTCTCCCGCTCCTCCCCATACTTCTACCCTCATCATGCTACCCCTTTTCGTTTTTGCTCCATATGCTGCAGAAGTAATAAACATAGCGTTGTAAGTCCAACTGAAACGACAGCCATCGCCATTCCAATAGATACTTCTCCTTGTTCAAATTGAGCAAAAATAAATGTTGCTGACGTCTCTACTGATGGAGGTAGTACGAGAAGCGATGCTACTAACTCCCTTATTGAGATTGTAAATGTCATCGCCCATCCGGCAAGAATACCTGGGATAATAAGCGGTAATATTATTTTTCTAAAAATATAAATATAATTTCCAGAAAAAATACTTCCTGCCTGCACGAGAGAATCATCGATTTGCCCAAGCGATGCTTTTACATACTGCACCGTATAAGGTAAAAAAAGAACAACGTACGTTACGATTACCATGACTGGTGTATTGTAAATGGACAGGGGCATATAAGGGGAATTCCAAAATAAAATAAGCCCTACAACCATCACGATTCCTGGTACCATATTCGGTAACATACCGCACATATCAAGCCATTTTTCAGAGGACTTTTTCCCCTTTCGGATCATAAGTGCTAGAAACACTCCAATCATAACAGCAATAATCGCTGTTATAAGTGAAAAAAGAAAACTGTTCCATAAAGCCTCTAATCCTGGAGATCCAATTGTAAATAATGCTTCATAATGGCTCGTTGTAAAGTTATTTACATGTAAGCCGCCGCCTCTTAATTTCGATAAAGAAGCAATCAATATAGAAAAGTACGGGATTCCAATTGATACGATTAATAAACCAATTACATAAAACCATGCTACAACGCGCGCAAATATAGACAAAGTATACCTTTTAGATTTCACACCTTTTCCACTAACCATTGCATATGAATACTTTCGATTCAATACATTTTGCATATACCAAATGAGCATACATGCACTAAGTAATAAAGAAGATAATGCTGTTGCACTACTAAAATCAATCGGCCAACTTGAAATAAATTTATGAATTTCTGAAGTCAGCACGTGAAATCCGATTCTCCGCCCGAATGTAGCCGGTGTTCCAAATTCAGCAATCGTCTTTACGAAAATGAGTAAAGCACCCATTACATAACTTGATACTAATAACGGCAATATTATTTTTCTTAAACGATAGAAAAAGCTTCCGCCATGAACTGCTGCGGCTTCTTCTTTACTACTCCCAATTTGAAGTAACGTGTTTTTCAACATGAAATAAAGGAATGGGAATAAATGCAAACTCATAATTAAAACCATACCTCCTAAACTAAAAAACGAAGATGAAATCGTCTTTAGCATCGGAAAAAACTGTTCGAAATAGCCGTTCGGTTGCATGAACAAGATCCATCCCATCGATCCAATATACGGCGGAGTCATAAATGGAATCATAAAAACAATATCTAACTTACTATGCTTTCCAACATCTGTTTTGCTCATAATGAAAGCTAATGGAAATGCAAAGATAGTTGCTCCTATTACTACGAGTACACCTAAAAGCATCGAGTTTAGAAAAATGCCAGCTAATCCACCACTCTGCATCACTTCAAACGGCTTTAAAAAATTCCAACTACTATTTTCATATACACTAGAAAGTAAAATGAGAAAAAGCGGAATGACGATTAACATCGCCACAAGTAACAAAGCTACCGTCATTCCAACTTGCCTTACTGATACGAATCGATTTACCATGTAATCACCATCTTATTGAAATACTTTCTTAAATTGTTTTCCTATTTCATCTTGTTCTTTCTCAACTGTTTTCCAATCAATATTTAATACTGGAATCTCTTCCACGTTCGGTCTATTCTCAGCTTTTATATCTGTTCTACCAGGCAATAAATATGCTTTAGAAATTTGTTTTTGTACATCATCTGATAATAAATAATCAATAAACTCTTTTGCACCTTCTACATTTTTACTATCTTTCATAATACCTGCTGCACGTGGGCTAATAACTGTTCCGCTTTTTGGATAAACAATATCAACCGGTTCACCCTTTGCTTTTGCACTGTACGTCATATAATCAACACCCGCAATGACCATATCTTTCGCTCCTGTTACAACTGGATCTAATGCTTCTTGGTTTGCCCCTGCTACTGTAACTTCATTTTTCTTAAGCTGTTCAAATAAATTCCATCCATCTTTTCCATTCTTTTTCACATATCCTGTTACAAAGTCTAAAGCTGAACCTGAAAGTGCTGGATCTGGAAGATTCACTTTCCCTTTCCATTCTCCTTTCGTTATATCGCTCCAATCTTCAGGCGCTGTCTTCACATTTTTTGTGTTATACACAATTCCTAACGCTGAAGCACTATATCCAAAATAATGTCCTTTATCATCCGACCATTCAGAACGAAGCTTATCAGCTTGTTTCGCTTCTTTATAAGCTAGCGTTTGACCATCCTTTTTTAATCCTTCCATCGCTGGTAAAGAAGCAAGTACGACTACGTCAACGACTGGCTTTTTCTTTTCAGCTTCCATTCGCGCTAAAATTTTTCCCGTTGTCCCTTGAAACATTTCTACTTTTATACCCGTTTTCTTTTCAAAGTCCTTTTGAATTTTTTCTGCTAACCCTTTTGGCCCTGCACTGTATACGACAATTTTCTTTTCATTAGTCGTTTTACTTTTTGCATCTGCATTACCTGTCTTTGAGCTACACCCTGTTACGACTGCAGAAAATAATAAAGTACATACAAATAAAGACTTAAGCGAACTGAATTTCTTCATACGATTCTCCCCCTATATGATGAATACATTTTTTTGGTACATATAACGATACTGGTTTCCCAATGCTTAGCTTACTATTGTGATAAGCTGTCCATATTCCGAGTGTCCCCATGTTTACTTTCACTTCATAACGTTCCCCTACATATGTAACGTGCTGAATTTCACCTGTATATATTTCGCACACTTCATTTTTCGTCCAGCTTACATGCTCTGGACGAACCATTTGTTTCCCCTCTACAAGCCAATTTGCCTTACCAACAAATTTTGCAACAAATTCATGAGATGGCTTCACATAAATGTCTTCTGGTGTTCCTTTTTGTAATACTTCTCCTTGTTTCATGACAATGATTTGGTCTGACATTGACATAGCTTCTGTTTGATCGTGGGTTACATACAATGCCGTTAAACCAATGGAATGAACGATATCCATAAGCTCTAATCGCATTTCTTCTCGCAAAATTGCATCGAGTGCACTGAGCGGTTCATCAAACAAAATGAAATGCGGCTTTGTTACAATCGCTCTCGCAAATGCGACACGTTGCTGCTGTCCGCCAGAGAGTTCATGCGGATAACATTTCTCCATCCCTTGTAAGCGAACTCTCTTTATTGCCTCTTCTACTTTTTCCCGTAATTGATTCGTTTGCTTTGTAGCCCTTAAACCAAATGCAACATTTTCAAATACAGTCATGTGTGGCCATAAAGCAAAATCTTGAAATACCATACCTATATTACGTTCATGAGGAGATGTTTTTATTTTTTTTGCAGAAGAATACATGCACGTATCCCCGAAATATATTTCACCTTTATCTGGTTCTTCCAGTCCTGCAATCATTCTAAGTAAAGTCGTTTTCCCACATCCCGAAGGTCCTAAAAGTGTGGTAAATTCACCTTGTTTCATAACAATTTGTAATGGCTTTAACGCCTGCGTTTTTCCAAAATTCTTTTCTAATCCACTAATTTGAATATCCATCGTTTCACCTCTCTCCTCACTCTTAACCTGCTTTCATTCTATATGGAAGATTTATACTGAATGTTAATGTACTGTAAAGATTAAATTAAAAAACTTCTAATAAACTATTTATTTCTATAGATTTTTTCTATAGTTAAAATAAAAAAGGCGGCAATTCATAATGAATCTCTTAAAATTAGAAATTGTAGTGCTTATTAAGAAATACAAAAAGCTTACGATCGTTGCAGAAAAACTAGGTGTTAAACAACCTACTATTACATTCCATATAAAAAGCTTAGAAGAGGAACTCGGTGTATCTTTATTCGAATTACGTTCGGGAAGGTATTTCTTAACAGAGGCTGGTGAGGCGTTGCATCATTATGCTTGTAAAATAGATGCACTTATGAAAGAGGCTAGACGGGTCACGCAAGAGTTTAAAGATTTTCATAAAGGCGCTATAACAATTGGCGCTAGCTATGTACCAGCGACTTATCTTTTACCAGAGATTGTCTATCAATTTCAATGTGAATTTCCAAATATAAAAATAACACTTATGGTAAAAACAGCTCCTGAAATTCGAACGATGCTACAAAATCATGAAATCGATCTCGGTGTAATTTCCGCAGCACCGTTTGATGAATCACTTTTAAAACAGACGAATGTAATGCCTGATACACTTGTTCTTGCTTTCTCCAAAGAACATCATTTTTCAAAAAAAGAAAATGTATCATTACAAGATATCGAAAAGGAACGAATATTACTACATCGTAATCCATCTACTACGAGAGATTTACTTACAAAATGGATGTTAGCTCATAACATTACATTCCAATCTGAAATTGAATTAGATTCATTAGAAACGATGAAACAAATTTTAAAATACGGTAATGGAGTTGCCTTTATTTCTAAACTTGCTATTGAACAAGAAGTACAACGAAATGAACTACGCTACATACCGATCCCTGAATTTGAATTTCAACGTAACATTTATACGATTCATCATGAAGACAGATGGAATTCTAAAATTATTTCTTTTTTACTACAGAGTATCACTTCTTATGCAGAAAAAAGTTAAAAGGCTGTCGTTATACACGACAGCCTTTTACACTATGAATCTATTTATTTTTCTTCGCTTCAATTTTTGCTTGTGCCTCTTCAGCCTTATCTAATGCTTCTGAAACTTTTTTCTCTTTTTCTTTCACATCATCTATACTATCGACAGCTTTAATAAGTTTATCAATTCCTTCTTCTTCTACTTTTCTCCGCTTTGCTACTCTTTCATTCACTTTCTCTTCTACATCTTTTGCTTTTTGAAGCATATTTTCGGCATTTGATGTTACAGCTGTTTCAAGCGCATCGTCTTTTTTCATTTGTAACACTTCATTTGCAATGTCTTTCGCTTCTAAATACTTACCGTCTTTTAATGCCGTTGCTCCGTGATCCATTTTCTCGGCCATTTCTTTATATGATTTCGCTTCATTTCCTGATTTCTCTTTTTCTGCTTTTTCAAACCACATTGTTGCATCACTATATTTTTCATCTTTCAATGATTGCATACCTGTTTCAATATATGTGTCATAATTGCTACATCCAGCCATTACGACTAATAGAAAAAGCATAACAAAACTTAATTTTTTCATGCTGTTGTCTCCTTTTCTTTACCTGCTCACTATACTGTAACATACATGAAAAAGAGTTTCAAAAACTAAAATACTAATTTGGTCATTTTTATTATTTTCTTGTTTTTAAGCCGACACATTCACTTGTTTTTTCGCCATATGTTGCCTTACTCCAACTAATACAACTAACAATAAACCTCCGCCTATTGTCATCATAACAATGCTAGTCGGCAACATATCTAATAATAATCCATATACAATCATACCGAGCGGTGCGATTGCAGTAGCAATTGTTTCAAGTAGACCGAATACACGCCCTAAATAATTTGGATCTGTCGTCTTTTGCATATGCACTTGCATCGGGATATTTACAACCATCATTGATATACCAGTTAAAATCATAAAAGCGATATAGTAAATAAAACTTGCTACTTTGGGAATGGTGACTACTAATGGAAACACTGTACATAAACTCAAGCTCGCAAATAAAAGCAATCCAATATAAACAGAGCGAAACGGATTATTCACTTCTTTACGTACTGATAACGCAA
Organism: Bacillus sp. TE9106W; assembly: GCF_054062215.1. Lineage (NCBI taxonomy): Bacteria > Bacillati > Bacillota > Bacilli > Caryophanales > Bacillaceae > Bacillus > Bacillus sp. TE9106W. The sequence continues at coordinate 212,343 of NZ_JBSSFA010000006.1, read as the reverse complement.
TGGCACCAATTAACATCCCAACTGCTAACATTCCTTCTACAACACCGAGTTGCTTCGAGGATAAATGCAAATTTTGAATAATAATATATGGAAGCGAAACGAAGAGTGCACTCGCAAAAAAGTTTACCCACAGTGCAGTTTTCATTAAACCATATATTTCATGCTGGCGTTTTACATATGAAAAACCTTCTTTTATACTCGTCAAGAAATGCTCTTTACTCTCAGCCACTTCTTTTTTATATAAATCAAATACAATAAATAATTGCAAAATAACCGCTAAAAAGAATGTAATGCTATTTAACAAAAAGAACGACTGAATTGAAAGGAAACCAAATACAACTCCGCCAATAATTGGCCCTAAAATATTTGATAAAGAAGCTGCCGTTTGATTTAAAGCACTCGCTTTTTGAATACGCCCCTCATCTACTAAATTAGGAATAGACGAAGTTAATGCTACAGAATAAAAACTTGCACAAATTGATAATAATGCTGCTGAAATATAAATAAAAAGAAGTGATAGTCCAAATATAGTAGCAAGAATAAACATAATAAGCATCGTTAAACTACTTAATAAATCAGTACCGATAACAAGCCATCTTCGATTCACACGGTCAGCTACAGCACCAGCAATTGGTCCACAGATCATCCTTGGAAGTGATCCGCAAACGAGCGTAGTAGCAAAGCCCATCCCAGAACCCGTTGTCTTTAATACGTATAACCCCATTGCGAACGTATAAATACCTGCGCCTAATAAAGACGTCATTTTTCCAATCATCATTAAAATAATATTTCTCGTTGCAATCTTCATTCTTGAATCGGTTTGACCTATACTTACATCCCCCATTATGACACTCTCCCCTTAAAAGTTAAATTGTGTTAAACTTATTATATAATCAACTTTCCAATTATTACAACAAAAAGTTTAATTGTATTTAACTTTTTTAATTATAAAGGAGCTACAGTATGGCAACTCTCGGCGAAAAAATTAAAGCATTACGAAAAGAAAAAAAACTTACACAAACTGAACTGGTAGGTTCTGAACTGACAAAAAGCATGCTTAGTCAAATTGAAAATGGAAAAGCTACACCTTCGATGAAAACATTACAATATATTGCAGAAAAACTTGGATGTGAAACGAGTTTTTTATTAGAGGAAGACGATGATGAAATTGTAGAACTCATTCAAAAAATGGAGCGACTCATAAAGAATAAATGCGATGAAGTATATGAAACTTTACTACCTATCGTTCAAAAAGAGCTACCTTCTACTTTAAATACAGCTCGTTTATATAAACAGTTCATAACAGTAGCAGCTGTTATGAACGATTATAATATTGAATATTACGTTGAAACCGCTGTTTCTATATTTGAAAAATATACTTTGTATCGCGAAAGTACTGAAACGAAACTACTGTTTTACTATATGCTCTTCAAGCAGAAAAAATATAAAGAATGTTTACAGATGATCGCCACAATTCGTGATGAATATAAAGCGAAAAATTTAGAAATGGATCTTATTACACATATACAACTATACTTAAAAGAAGCAATTATTTTACTCGCATATGGCAATTATGAAAAATGTGAAAAAGTCATTTTAGATGCACTTGCATTTTCAAAAAAACATCAAGTTTATTATAAAACAGATGAATTTTATCGCATTTTATCTTATCAAAAAATCATCACAACTGATAAAGAACAATATTTATATTACATAAAAAAATCTGAGCAATTTGCCATTTTTACAGAAGATACTTTATCCGCTGCAAATATAGATATATTAAAAGCTTATTACTATAACACTGTTACGAATGAATATACAATCGCATTGGAACATCTAGAACAATTTCGAGAAAAACTAAAAAATGATCCAATTTTCCAAGACGATGGGCTGTATTATCTTGAAAAAGGGAAATCTTTGTATGGTTTAAAACGTTATAAGGAAGCTTTGGAAACATTAAAACACGCTACCATACCAGATTATATGAGTCATCCACTTGATCAATCGTGGGTATTAACAGCTGGGTCTTATCGTGCCCTTTGCTATATAGAACTTCAAGATAAAAAATCTGCCTTAACAGAGGCAAAAGAAGCTGTTCAAGCAATAGATAGCTATCCTGATTCGATCTTCACTTCATTTATTAAAGAAACATTACAAATAATACAAAAACTTTAAGAATGTCTCGAAAAGGTATATTATTCCTCTTTTTTAGCAAAGATAATAATGATGGGAGGAATATAAATGAATATTCAACGTGCAAAAGAGCTTTCTGTGTCAGCGGAGCAAGCGAATGTTAGTTTTCAAGGCATGCCTGTTATGATTCAACACGTCGACGAAAGCAATGAAACCGCCCGCATATATGAAGTAAAAAACCCAGGACGCGAATTAACAGTTCCAGTTAATAGCTTAGAGGAAATATAAGAAATGCCACTTCATTTTTTTGAAGTGGCATTTTTCTTTTTTAGATTACTTATTATAAATTTCTTCTATCTTCTATTTTACAGGAGCTGAAAAAATAAGAATTTTCTACTTCTTTTCTTTTTGTGACCTGCTAAAATACAAACTATGGATTAATTATTCACACTATACATTAAGGGGGAAAAATAATGGCATCTAATTTAGAAAAAAACAATTCTTATTATGCAGTTATATTCACTTCCAATTTATCTAATGATACAGCTGATTATAGTACAGTTGCCGATAAAATGGAGGAACTCGCAAAGCAGCAACCTGGGTTTCTAGATGTAGAAAGTGTGCGAGATCATTCAGGGCTCGGAATCACAATTTCTTATTGGGAATCACTTGAAGCAATTGAAAATTGGAAACAGAACGTCTTACATAAAGAAGCGAAAAAAAGAGGTCGTGAGCAATGGTACAAAAACTTCCACCTACGTATCTGCCTTGTTGAGAAAGAATTTAAGTTTCATAGAAATACTTTGTAGATATGAAGAAAAAATTAGCTCTCATTGCTGTTCATGAAATATATGGTGTGAACGATCATATGCATCATGTTACCGACCACTTCATCTCATATAGATGTATTCTGTCCTAATCTGCTACAATCACAACATGCATTTCCTTATAGTGATGAAGAAAAAGCATATCATTTTTTTATGAATCATATTGGATTTGAAGATGGAAAAAAGCAAATTGAAAAATTCATTACTTCTCTTTCTAGTAGTTACACACATATTGGACTTATCGGCTTTAGTGTTGGTGCTACCATCTCATGGCTATGTAGTAACAATCCGAACATAAATTTTATTATCGGATGCTACGGTTCCCGTATACGTGACTATATTCATATGAAACCAACATGTGCTACCTTACTTATTTTCCCTGAAAAAGAAGCTAGTTTTTCAGTATCCTCTTTCATTCAAACATTGCAGCAACAAAAAAATCCTTTATTAGAAATACACCAACTACACGGTGAACATGGTTTTCTAAATCCGTACACTGAAAAATATAACGGGCACTCTACAAAACAAGCATACAATGTAATAGATTCATTTCTTGTAAAAAACACTCTTATAAAGGAGATGTAAATGACACTTACATTACTCTTACTGATTTTCATGCTCATTGCTTTTTTTTTAGCGCTAACTATCATTTTTGTAACCGTAAAAAAGAGAGAGTTTTCCAAACAGCCCTATTTACTATCTATTATCGTTTGCATTTTATTTTTTACAAATTGGATTTTATATTTATCAACTTTTTATGCGTTACTTCCTGAAAAGGTTAGTGAGTTCCTATTTCTGCCTATTTGGTTTTTCCTTTGTATATTAGGTTTTATCACTTTCTGGCGCGAATGGAGAAACAATCGTGTGTTCTCCATATGTATCGGTTTTCTTTCCTTTATTAGTTTTTTATTTGGGCTGTTTTTATTACTTCTTTCGAGGATGTAGCTATGAAATGGGAGTAAAGACCTAATTACTTTCTTTCATTAACAGCTTTGACCTGAACTTGGTATAATATCAAGTTTGGGTCTTTTAATTTCCTCTTAATCTTTATGTGATTATTACATCCATAGTGCTAAAGAACTGCCCGGCCTCTTCATTCTCCTCAATATACTTTTGAAGTCGTATAATCATACCGATTTTAATTAATTTTCTAATTATTTTTAACAATTAAGCTCTCTTCTTTTAAACAAATTGAAACTATATGGCATTTTCTTAATAATCGTAAAACTAATGTAAAAAATTATTAATCTTTATACTTTATTATTTACGTGTTCAATTAAATAGATTATCCTCTTTATTGAGAAGGCCTCTCAATAATAAATTAACAAGGGAGAAACATATGAAAACAAAATTTTTTTCTATTATCACTGCTTTAACCTTACTAACATGTTTCGCTATACCAACATTAGCAGCATCTAGTAGTTACAGTTTTAAAATGGATCATCGAGTGGTAGATGGTAGTAAAAACAAACAATTTCACACACTTTCTAAAGGTAGTGTATATATCAATGGGAGTGCATATGTATATTCTACTGATGGAGGAGCTGTGGGGCCTTACGATGTAAATTATACTCTATATAGATCTGCATGGGGTTCGGATCCTAGTTATGGAACTGTTAATGGTGGCATAAATAAATCTTTCTCTGGTGCATATAATGTTGATAAAAATTCAAATGAATACTACTTATTTATTTGGAAAACAAATGACGATGGACAAAATATACGAGGGAATGGGAAAATATCTAATTAAAATATCACCACTAAACTATGATGTCTATTATTAGACATCATAGTTTAAATATAAAAATATGAGGGTTTTACACATGCTAATTGACTTTGATGGTTTTATTCTTATTGGAGCGTTTATTATGTTGTTATTTTTACTTCTCTTTTTTAAGTTACACCTAAAAAAGAGAAGCATGTACTTACTATTTTTTTCAATATTTTATTTGTATCTTTGTGTAGTATTTAATTATACCCAATTCCCAATTATTATAGATGAAAATATGAAAAAAGAAATTGGACAAAATGTATGGAGAGATGCTAATTTTATACCATTTAACACGGACCATTTTGCTATAACAACATCAATACTTAATATACTACTAACAATTCCTTTTGGCTTTGGTTTTCCCTATATAAAAAAGACGAATTTCAAACAGGTTGTTTTATTAGGAATAGTATTAGGAGTCTTATTAGAAACTTTACAACTTTTATCAGCACTTTATGCCGGATTCACTTTTCGATATGTCGATATAAACGATGTAATATTTAATTGTATGGGTGTAATTTTAGGATACGGTATATCAAAGGGTTTTACCCTTGTGTATAGAGCATTTATACACAAATTTGATATTAAATTGAATTCCTTTTTAAGATATATTTATGAAACGAACGACCGGTCTATATAATTTGGTCTTTAAAATTAGTACAAACACACGTATTTACGAACGGCGGACAAAAATGGATGTTCCAAAAATAGTTACTCAGCTATCTTTGGAACATCTCTCGATCTTTTTATATTGTATTATACATGGAATTATTAAATATAAAGCATATGCAATAACCATCCAAATGGTAAATGATATAATTTGCTGTGAGGAGAATTGTGAGAATAGATTAGAAGAATTATATAAAATGTAAGTATCTAAAATTAAACCGATTGCCGTACCACATATACCTAACTTAATAACTGCATATTTTGTAGTATCTAGTCTTTTGTATAACCACATTACAAAGTATAAAGCTATCGCTGTTGCTAATTCAAGAAACGTCAATTGTAGAAAAAATCTATTTGAAGTGTATTCTAATAAAACAGAAGAACCGAAAATAATGAAGAATGCTGAGGCAAAAAACCAAACGCCGATAGAAAATAAAATAGTGAGCCAAAGTTTATTATTCACTACCATTACCTCCCTTTTGTAGCTCTATGAACTTTTCCAATAACAGGTGCAAATCACCATATACTTTGTCGCTAGAAAAAGATGGATTGAATAAGGCTTGCAATGCCAATCCATCAATTAATGCATTACATAAAACGCTCCACGTTTCAGTTGAAATTTGAGATGTCATTGTACCTCCTATATTTTTATTTAACACTCTTGTTAATTGTTGGTTTTCATAATGTAACAATCCACCAATTTTATCTTTCATCGCATCATTTTGTAATCCACTAGCTACTAATTGAAAAAACAAATGATGATACATTGAATCTTTCACACATCTACTTTCGGCAGACTGTAAAGCCTTTTCTAACTGTACATCCTTTCCTATTTGTTCCCACGACGCTTTACAAAACGCTTCGGTTACTTCAAGTAATAATTGATCCTTCGTTTTAAAATGATAATATACGGTACCTTGCGTAACTTGAGCACTCTCTGCAACTGCTTTTAATGTCAACTTCTCCATCCCATGCTCTGCAATAATTTCTTTTGCTGCTTGTAGTAACTTCTCTTTATTAACAACATTCGGTTTTGCCATTTCTATGACCCCCTTTTAAGTTAGTTAGATAACTAACTTAAATTATACAGAAAAATCAAATAAATAAAAAGGAAGAAAAGCCAACATTCAACTTTTCTTCCTTTTATGTTTACCTTTAGATTTCACTGTCACTGATTCACAAGGTGTGTAATAAATTTGAGGTGTCGCCCTATCAACAAACATCATAAACGTAATAAAGCCGATAATAAAGAAAATAAACAACGTTAATAAAATTGCTCCTATCGTTAAAAGTATCATAACACCACCCCTATATTTTTCATGTTATTACACTTTTCGCTATTATATGAGCGTAATCCTTTTTAGAAAAAGAAACGTAACAAAATAATCACAATCACGCCAGTTAATACTGTACCTAATAAACTACGAGTATATATTGCGACAAGAAATGTTGGAATTGCTGCGATCAGGTAATCCCACTGCATCGTCTCATGCATAAATAAAACTTGTGCTAAAAGTGCTGCTAATATCGCAATTGGTATGTAATTTAACCATTTTAAACCCCAGTCTGGAATTTGTAGTTTACTAAATACGAGTAGCGGTAAAATACGTGGCACGAGTGTAACAGCTCCTGCTGCTAATAAAAGTAATATTACGTCTAATCTCATTTCCATTTTTCAATCACCACTCCAATCGTCGCAGCTAATAATGTTGCGATAATAACCGCTATACTATCTGGCATAAATAAGTGAGAAACGTATGCAAGTATAATCGCTACAATTGCAACAGTAAGATGAATTGCTAGCTTCGGTTTACTACTTATAAGCTGAAGTACAAATAATCCGATAAACATTGCTGGTAATGCATAATCCATCCCGTACGTATGCGGATCTGGTATCCACTCACCAAATAGCCCGCCAATGATAGTAGCAAGAATCCAATTTAAATACGCTGTTACGTTAAGCCCGATCATCCATCTTTCACCTAAATATCCTTTTTGCGCCGCATGCTGTACTGCAACTCCGAACGTTTCATCTGTAATTTGCGAACCGATTAGTAAGTTTTTAAATAGAGGCAGTTTCGTAAAGTACGGCGCAAGTGCAGCACTCATAAGAAGGTGGCGCAAGTTAACAAAAAATACAGTAAAAATAATTGCGGAAGCAGGTGCACCAGCTGCATACATACCAGCTAATATAAATTGGGCAGAACCTGCATAAATTAAAGTGGACATAAACGCAATTTCAATAATGGAGAAACCAGCTGTTTTTGCAATTACACCAGCTGCTATACCGATGCTTAAATAACCAAATACAGTTGGTAAACAATCTTTTACTCCTTGCTGAAATGTATCATCGCTTTGCAAAGCTACATGTGCCTCAGCTTTACTCATCCTTATCATCCTCCATTCCTTCCATAGTTCGCTTTCCTGTTACGACATGAACTAAATCTATATTTTCACGCCATAACGTATCTAACTTATCAGCTCCAAATTCCTTCGTAATTTCTTCAACCATAATATCGTGTCGCACATACTCTGTAGCAACGAGAACTAATGCTGGGTCATACGTTGTAACAGCCCACGAAGTGCTATCATTTGAGAAGTTCGCAATTAATACTTCTTCCCCGTCACGAGCAATAACAGTTAAATGACCACCCATTCTCTTTTCAACAACGTGAGGTGTCATATAATTATGGTGAAACGTCGCGCCTATTTTGGTTTCTGGCGCGCCAAATAAGATTGAAAATATATGTACGCCTTCCTCTTCTTTTTGATGAATGTATGGCTCAATTTCATGCACTTGATCTTCCCATACAGAAATCCATAACTCTTCCTTTGCTCTATTAATTATATTGCAAATTTCTTTTAAAACACGATCATTTGAGCGAATATGCGAAATTACATCTATTTGTCGCTCTTGTTCTAAACCATTTAATTTCTCATCTAAAAATTCAAAGGACTTCTCAAAGTCTTTTCGCATTCGATTCATTAATTCGGTAGCTGGTACTGGTACATATTTAACTGGTTCAGAAGGTACAATATGTACCGCTCCTTTATCCATTAACTTTCCGAGTACCTCGTAAATCATAGAACGAGGTACTCCTGTTTGTTTACTCACTTCATAACCTGTTACTGGAGAATGCTTTAGCAATCCAATATACGCTTTACATTCATACTGGGAAAATCCTAACTTTTGTAATTCCTTTATAATTTCATCCATCGGTAACCCCTCGCAATCTAGATCGCTCTAACTTCAAAGCGACGATTTTGCTTCCCTTTACTTTTTACTTTATCAATAACAAGTGTTCCTATTTCACTTGTATTTTTTACATGTGTGCCTCCACAAGCTTGTTCGTCTAAATTTTCAATTGTAACAATGCGGATTTCTTGTATAGTAGTTGGCAGGAGGTTTATTGCTGTTTTAATCATTCCTACAGCATTTTCTGCTTCTTCGCGGCTCATATAACGAGTAGAAATTTCTTTATTTTGTTCAATAAGTTTATTCACTTCCTTAACAATTCCTTCTACTTCCACGCTCGATAACTCTTGTAACTCATTAAAATCAATACGTGCTTTGTCAGGATAAATTTGATTTCCAGTGCATAGAGCTCCATACTTTTCATAAACGACAGCTCCGATAAGATGCAGTAAAGAATGATGACGCATTAAATTATGACGTCTTTCCCAATTAATCTCTAATTTAACGGGACCTAATTTTACTTGAGCGCCATCTTTTATATAGTGAACTATTTCTCCCTGCTCCTTCTTTACCTTTTCAACTTCAAATACAGACCCGTCTTGTACAATGACACCCGTATCACATTCCTGCCCCCCACCAGTTGGATAAAAAACTGTTTCTTTTACAAATACTTTATTCCCTTCTACTTTTATCACTTCTGTTTCGCAACTCGTTTTGTATGCATCTTCTAAATATAACGCCGTTGTCATACTCTCACCTCTTTAGTAGTTATAGTTATACCTACTAATATAAAAAAGAAGCTCCGCAAAGTCAATTGATAATTCTGAAATTTAAAATTAACAAAAGACTCCTTTATTAGGAGTCTCCTATCTCAATATTTCATTCGCTTCTTTTTCATAAATTTTATCAAATGAAGTCATGACGCGTTGTGATGCTGAAATCATTTTTTGATCTGTCATAAGATCAGCCATTTCTTTCGTCATATCCACATTTGAATTTTCTAGCATATAATTTTTTACTGTCCCTACTCCGTTCGGTAAATCAGCAATGTTCCCTTCTGCTAGAGTAAAGCTTTTGTTCTCTCTTTGCATTAGACGATTATTCGCTTCTGCACCTACTGTTTTTGTTTGCAAGCGAGCAATATTGTTTTGTGTTACTGCATCATATAACGTACCGTCTGCTTGTACAGCTACTTTTGCTCCTTCTGGAATACGAATACGTTCATTATTCTCTCCCATTACGAAAGCGCCTGAAGTTGTTTGTAAATAACGATCACTATTTAATGTAAAACTACCGTCTCTCGTTAAAAACGTTTCATTATTTTTAGATGTAACGAAAAACGAAGCTGTGCCTGCAGTTCCATCATCTAAAAAGAAATCTGTAGCACTATTTGTCATTTGTATATTTCCTTGTACTAAGTTCACATGCGTTGCGGCTGGTACTACAGCGTAATCGACCGAACCGATATTTGTTACAGCACCATCTCCGCGGCGATATGTGTCTTGTACATCAAATACTTTAGAAGTCATATTTTCTGCTTTAAATCCTGTCGTTTGAGCATTTGCAACGTTATTTGAATGAACATTAATACGCTGCATGTAATTCATCATACCCATAGAACCTATATAAAGACCGTTCATACTCGTTTGAATAAGGCAATCGCCTTATCCTTCACCTCTTTTCTATGATGTTTGCAACATTTGTTTCGCTAAATGTTCAGCTGTAGCGATATGTATGTTTTTCTTCACGTCTTGTCCGTCTGTCATTAATACAATGGGAGCTGATGATACTGCTGGAATTTTCAACAATTCACCACTACTTGCTGTTTCATCAAATTTCGTAAATACGATACCATCAATATGAATATCTTTAAAGTTCGTAATGATTTCAATCATATCTTTACTTTTCATCGAAGCTGATAACGTTAAACAAATATAATCTGGCTCTACTTGTCCCATCGTTTCAATCATTTCTTCCACTGTTTCTGACGCACGATAATTTTTCCCAGCTGTATCAATTAAAATATAATCGACGCGCGCTTCTTCTTTAAAATACGTAAGCGCTCTTGTCATTGCAGCTTCATCACGTACAGCGATTACTTCAAATCCAATTGTCTTTACGTAATCTTGCAGTTGCTGAACTGTCCCAATGCGAGAATGGTCGGTCGTAATGAAACCAACCGTTTTTTTCTTACCGTGAAATTGCCACGCCATTTTCGCAAGTGTCGTCGTTTTTCCAACACCAGTTGGTCCAATTAAAGCAATTGTTTGTACTTCTTTTTCAAATACGTTTTCTGTGTTGAAATGAGAGCTCATATCTTCCAATATATATTTGATTACTTCTTCTTCTGTAATCATCGTTGCATTCTCAAACTTCACTTTTAGCTTTTCAGCATATGCATGAATGAAGTATTGTTCTACATCGTTTTGCTCTAGCATGCGAATTACTTTTTGAATAATAAATGGTACAGATTCTTGCTTTTCTTTTTTTACAACCACTTCTTCTTTCTTGACAGGAACGACTTTTTTCACAGCTTTTTGCTTTTTCGTTACTTTTGTTTCTTCCGTCTGTTTCACAACGACGATACCTTTTTCAAATAGCTTTAATAGTTTCTCTTTCTTTCTTGCCCATTCTTCACTATTTCCTGTTTGCATCGCCGTATATGACATAGGAGTCGTCACGTTTTCTAAATTGTGCAGTACCGATTGAATTCCGTTCGCCTTCACAATTTGTTCTGAAGGGTCATTCACAACATCCATTAATTGCTCATGAAATTGAGCTGTACCTTCGTTCACTTCTTCCTGTTTATCCTCTGGAAAAGCAACTAACATTTCATAATTCTTTTTCCAAAAAAACGGGATATTGCGTTTTACACTTTCATCGACAACGTAATAATAATCTGTACCATATTGGTCAAATAACTTTCGATACAATTCATTTTTCGAAGCTGCTTTTATTCGCATTAACGCTTCTTTCTTTTCTGTACTTTCCATTACTTCACCCCCTACTATTCAATATAGGCAATTTGATCTACAACAATTTCTGGTGCTAATTCGCTAATACAAAGTACTTGTGCTTCTACTTGATAGCGCTCAAGAAGTCTTACAATCGCAAATCTGAAATCTTTTCTGCGCGTTAATAATACTGGTTCTCTTCCCATTAACCTCGCTTGTTTAAATACGCGTTGTACTTGCTCAACGACTCGCGTTTCTAAATCTAAATCCCAGTTTAATAAATAACCTTGATAAGAATTGTTCACAACGTCTGCATCTAACTCAATTGAATCTGAGAAGAGCGCCGCATATATTTTACCGTCAGGATTTTTCGCATTTTCACAAATAACTTTTGAAATACATTCACGGACGAATGACGTTACACCGTCAACATGATTTTGATAAATTTCTTTTCCGTCAATAATACCTTCGATAATGGTTGGTAAATCACGAATAGAAATACCTTCTTTTAGCAATTGCTTAATAACATTTTGAACAAGTGATAAGTCGATTTCTTTCTTCTTAATTTCTTCTAATAAAACGCCGTTATCATTTTCAAGCGAGTTAATTAAGTCTTTTACATGTTGACGCTGAATTAACTCATGAAGATTACGTCTAACGACAACATCTAAATGTGTAATTAATATGCTAAGTGGCTCTAATACTTGATAGCCTTTCATTTGTGCATCTTGTACCATATGCTCTAAAATCCAATATCCATCCTCGCCAAAAATTGGATCTTTCGCTGGTTCTGCATCTAAATCGGCCATTACGTTCGGTGTTTTCAGTGCTAATAAGTAACCTGATTTTAAAACACCTTCAGCTGCCTTCGCACCTTTAATACGAATAATGTAACGTCCACGTGGTCTAAAACTCGTATTATCTTTAAAGTTAATTCCAGGAACGTTAATACCAAGGTCGGTAATAATCGATTTCCTCATAAGAACAACTTTATCACGAGCTGTTTCTCCGTTAATTTTCTGCTTTACAAGTGCTGCTAAATCTAAGCCGAGCTCTACTATAATTGGATATTTATCTGTAAATACGCCAAATGAATCTTCCACTTGTTGCAGTTGCTCATCTTCACCTTGAATCATTTCTATTTCTTTTTGAAGCTCGTCTTCTTTTTCTTTCTTTATTCGGTTTTTATTACGAATTCCTAAGAAGATGATTGTTCCACCAACGAGTGCGAACGGTAGAAACGGTAGCGGAGTAAAAATACCCATTGCGATAAATAAACCACCAAGCGCATATACAACAACTTCATGTGCTAATAACTCTTTAAAGATTCCTTCCGTTACCGTGTCCGTTGAACCGTCAAATACACGCGTTACGATAATACCAGTTGAAATCGCAAGCATTAACGAACCAATTTGGTTTACAATTCCGTCACCGACTGTTAACTGTGTATAATGAAGGGCTGCTTCACCAAAGCTCATTCCTTGCTGCATCATTCCGACAATTAAGCCAAAAATAATGTTTACGAATAAAATGACAATCCCGAAAATAACGTCCCCTTTAATGAACTTCCCGGCACCATCCATCGCCCCGTAAAACTCTGTTTCCATATTTAATTTTTTTCGTTTTGCTTGTGCATCTTTTTCTGTAATAATACGCTGGTTTAAATCAGCATCGATTGACATTTGTTTCCCTGGTAAAGAATCAAGTGTAAAACGAGCTGCAACTTCAGCTGTACGAGATGCACCGTTTGCAACGATAAACTGGAATATGATTAATACTGTAAAAATAACGATACCAATTAATAAGTTCCCGCCAATTACGAATTGACCGAACTCTTCAATAACATGACCCGCATTTCCGTTTGTCAAAATCGCTCGCGTCGTCGATACGTTAATCGATACGCGGAAAATTCCGATTAATAACAACATCGTCGGAAATGACTTTAATTCATCCCACTCGTTAATACTTGTCGCTCGCATATAAATAAGCACTGACATACTTAGTAGAAAAACGATAATGATATCAAGTATAAATGGTGGAAGTGGAATTAAGAGCGCCACTACGAATGACGCTGCTAAAAAGATAGAAAAATAGGTTCTTGCAGAATCTATCTTAAACAAAGAGATCTCCTCCAAACGCGCTATTATACTTCAAGTTCATTCGTTTGAATTAAATAGCGCATAACTTCAATTACAGCTACATATAAATCTTCTGGAATCGTCTCATCTTCCTCGACTTGATAATATAAAGAACGAGCAAGCGGACGGTTTTCCACCATCGGTATTTCTTGTTCACGGGCAAGCGTTCGTATATATAATGCGAGCTCATCTTCCCCTTTTGCAACGACAATTGGTGCTGCATCAACGTGTTTATTGTACCGAAGTACGACCGAAATATGAGTCGGGTTGTTTACAACAAACGTTGCGCCATCCATCTTCTTCGCAATTGTTCCTTGCAATATGGCGTGCATAAAGTTTTTTCGTTTCCCCTTTACTTGCGGGTCCCCTTCATTATCTTTATGCTCTTGTTTTACTTCTTCTTTTTTCATCTTAATATCTTGTTCGTACTCCCACTTTTGATAAATGAAATCAATAATAGAAAGAACGATTAATATAATTAAAATAGCTAAGAAGATAAATTTAATTTGCCTAATAATTTCAGTAAGTGACGCAGTCCAGTTAAATCCAATCATACTAACGATTGTCTCTAAATTCTTTTTAAAGAGAACGTAAGCGACGTAACCGATTAATCCCATATAAAACAGTGATTTCAAAATATCTACTAAACTTTTACGACTAAACAATCTCGTAAAATAGTTTTTTGGGTTAATACGCGACGCTTTCGGCTTAATAACTTTAGAAGAAAATAAGAAACCGACTTGAATCATATAATTGAATAAATGAAAAGCGTATACGAGTATTAATATCGGAGCTGATACTTTTAGTAGTAAAATCCCCATCATATAAAAATACTCGGTTGAATCTGTATTTTTTCCAATTTGATCAAACAGCACCGATACAGAATTGGCAATCTCATACCCGAGCCAATCTCCGAAAAAGTAAACGACAACTGCTAATACAAGAATAGAAAATAAATTATTTAAATCTTTACTCCGGGCAATATTCCCTTCTTCACGCGATTTCTTACGCTTCTGCGGGGTGGCCTTTTCTGTTTTATTATCCTTTGCCATGTGCGTCCCCCTACTTCGTTAAGAAAAAGTTAAATAGTTTCGTATATTCTTCAAGCAATACATCCGTCATATTTTTAAACACATAACCGAGCATCGGTACACTCATCGCAATAAACAAAATGCCACACGTAATTTTAATTACGAATGCATTCATAAAAATATTTAATTGCGGAGCGTTTTTTGCGATTAAAATTAAAACAAAGTTAATGATGAATAAACTTCCCATGAGCGGCAGAGCAATTTCAACCGCTGATGTGATCGCAAATAATAACGTTGCGAGTAGACTATCTAAAAAACTAGTCGTCAGCAATTTTGAAATCGCCTCTGTATATTGAAACGACTTTAAAATCGTGGCAACGAAATAATTAATGCCACCAAGTGAAATAAAAATAATGAGAAAAAATATATCAAAAATGGTTGATAGTAAAGTAGACTGTGAACCTGCATTTACATCAAACAAACTTGCTTGTGATAAACCGATATCAAAGTCTAAAATATGCCCGGCCATTTTCGGAATGTTCCACAGCATTTCTACAATTTTTGAAAGTGATAATCCAATTACAATTTGTGTACCTGCATAAGCTGCCACGTCCCAAGTTGTTTTTATGTACGAGACATCCACTTGATCGGCCACTGTAATGGAAAGAGCAAGTCCAACTGTAACCTTCGCCATTGCTGGAATGGATCGACCAGAGAAAAACGGTAAAAAATATAAAAATGAAGTAATGCGGCAAAACGCAAAAAACGTCGCCGCCCATAATTCCATATTCATTTCAGTTCCCCTATCTTAGTACGAACGCAATAGCGATGGAATTTTATCAAATAAATCTAAAATAAGCGTCGTTAACTCTTGAAACATCCACGGACCTAAAATGATAATAACGAGTACAATACTCGCCATTTTCGGTAAAAACGTCAGCGTTTGCTCTTGAATTTGCATCATCGCCATAATGACAGCGATGATAATAACGACAATCATACTAACGCCGGCAACCGGCATTAAAATCATAACTCCTTTATAAAAAAAGGTTTGAAAAATATCTATAATTGGTGACGTATTCATTTATATGACTCCTATCACATAGCATCAAACGCTTCAGGCGACCGTTTTAAACATAATATCGACGATTTTTGTATATCCACCTAAATATACGAAAACGAGTATTTTAAACGGTAAACTTAAAATCATCGGCGGTACCATCATCATCCCGAGGTACATTAAAAGTGTACTAATAATCAAATCTATAAATACAAACGCTAAATAAATGAACATCCCCGTTAATAATCCCTTTTGGATTTGCGTTAACGTAAAGGATGGTACGAGCGTAAATAGTGAAAGATCTTTTAAATCTTTCGGCAACTCTTCTCCGCGCACTTTCAGCATCATTTTTAAATCATGCTTATATGTATGCTTCGACATATACTCTTTCATAATCGGAGCTGTCGTTTCCGCAGCTTGGCTTACCGTTATTTTCTCTTTCGTCATCGGATCCCACACATCGCTCTTTAGCTGCCCAAGTACAGGCTGCATCGTAAAGAGCGATAAAAATAAGGCAAGTCCAACGAGCACTTGGTTCGGTGGTAAATTCATTACCCCAAGTCCTTGACGTGTAATCCCAAGAACGATCATAAAATAAGTAAAATGTGTAAATAATAGAACGATAGATGAAGATAATGATAAAAGGGTAACGAGCGCAAATAGCTGAACGCTTGAATTACTCGTAAACTCTTTTCCATTTTCGAAATTAATAAAACCGTTTTGGGCTGCATACGCTGGATTTACAAAAATAATTGAAAAAACGATAGAAAATACGAAAATAACGGCTAATAACGATAACTGTTTCTTTATTCTCATGATGGATCCTCTACTTTTTTCGTTTCACTCTTCACCGCGTCTTCTAGCGCTTGTTGAAACTGATTTCCTGTTCCTGTTAATTGCACAGACTGTACACCGTTATTACTAATAACAGTGAACACTTGCTTGCCATCTACTTCAAATAAAAAGGCGCTCGTTTGATGATTTAAATAAACACCGTCTTTCACTTGAATATGGCCATTTTCACCTTGTTTAAAAAACTGCTGTTTGCGCGTCTTTTTCGTCATATAATATGCACCGTAGCCGAGCGCACCAAACAGTAAAACGACTTGAAATAAGGTCGTCATATACGACATATGACTCCTCCTCTACTCTTTATCTTGCATTTGACTTTGCGCTTTCATAAGCGCAGCTTGCTTCTTGTCAGCTTCAATTTCAGAAATGATAATACCGAACTTCTCGTCCATTACGATCGCTTCTCCAATGCCGACTTTCATATTACTTAAATACACATCTACTTTATGTCCTAAGTTTTTCTCTACTTCCAGAACATCGCCCACTTTTAATTGCTTCACATCACCGAGCGTAATAGATGACTTCCCTAGCTTTACACCAAGTTCAATCGAAATATCTGAAACAGTATCAATATGTGCTTTACTTGCTTCATTTCGCTTTCCTGCAAAATCTTCTAATCCCATTAATGACACAGGAGATACTTCATGCTTCATATGAATCCTCCTACTCTACAAAATTTTTAAATAAGAGCGCCTTACGCGTTCCATCTTTTCCAATAAAACAATTAAATTTATGTTTTCCATCTACATAACCAAGTAATTCATCCGAAACTTTCGTATGGAGCGGAATAATATCGCCTTCTTCAATTTGTTCAATCTCGCCCATTGTCATCTTCTGCTCACCAATTGCAACGTGAACAGGTTTGTACACTTGATTTACTTTCGCTTCCACTTCTGAAGTATACTTTTTACGCTTATCCGAAGAATGTTCAACAATATTTTCAGACGTTAACTTATCCATAATTTCTTCAACAGATAAGAACGGAATACCGATACGCACCGTCGTATTCCAAAAATCTGTTTTCATATTTACGTTTAGTAATGAAATAATATCACTCGCTGTCGTAATCTTAAGTGCATTCGGATCTGTCTCTGTCGTTACAAATGTCGGTTTAATTGCTACAACACTTTCAAACGATTGCTCTAAATTTTTACATAAAAGCGAGAATATATTATCAAGCGTTAAAAACTCAAATGCTGTTAACGGTCTACGCATCGTAAAATTACGCTTACTATCTCCGCCAAGCCAGCACTCATGAATATAAATAACAAACGCTAAATCAATCTCAATAACAATTTCTCCAAGCTCTGGAAGCCCGAGATCAATGACGCAATATAAATAATAATCTTTCGGCATTTTCTCCACATACTCACTCGTAAATGGAACTTGCTCAACTGTCGAAGGCTCTAAGTCAATCGGAATACGCATACGCGCTGACAACGTCTGTGACGTCTGTTTTCCAAACGTAGAAGCAATCGCTTGCAAACTACGTAAATGTTCAACACCGAACTTCTCCGGTCTATTAAAATCATACTCTTGAAATTTATCTTGCTTCCCTGCTTCTTGTGCGAAAGCTGGCATTTCCTCGCCTTCATTTACCGCCTTCAGCAGGGCATCAATTTGCTCTTGGCTTAATTTATCGCCGCTCATGAAAATCCCCTTCCCTACCTTTTCAATTCAACGATTTCAACGTACATCTTTCCATTCTTCGTCAAAATCTTCCCGGTTCCAATCTCTTCATTCTCAAGCATAAGACGCACCGTATTTTTCGTTGAATTTTCAAGACGATACAATGTACCTTTCGTAATATGAAGCAGATCTTCAATTTTCTTTTTCGTATTTCCGATTTCAAAATAAATTGTTAACGGAATATCATCTTGTAATTTCAAATCTAGCCAACTGCTACTAAAAATATAGATAAATGTACATTCTTAGATTATTCCTGCTTCTACGTGTCCTGTCTCGCCACTACCTCGCTACTACAGTTTGCTATGACACTCCACAGGCGTAAATTCCGATGTAGCCCACCGTACATATATACAATCTATTTACGTTAGTATTGTATATATTTTTGCATGTAAAAGGTTGATTGACGCATTCAAATCTCTGTCCATTACATTACCACAGTCACATTCATATACTCGGTCGGATAGTTTTAAGTCTACTTTCTGTTGACCACAATATGAGCATAACTTTGACGAAGGATAGAATTTATCTACTTGACGTAGTTCGATTCCATATTCCTGACATTTCGTCAATAACCATGTTTTAAATGTATAAAAGCACTGCGTAGCAACTGCTTTAGATAGATATTTGTTCTTCATCATACCTTTCACATTCAAATCTTCTACTGTAATAAACGTTGGCTTGGTTTTCACCACATCATTTACAACAGACTTTACATACGCCAATCGAATGTTTGCTAGCCGAGCATGTATTTTTTGCAACCTAAGAATGTTTTTATCTATATTCGCCCTTTTATTAGTAACAGGTTGTTCACCTCGCTTTCTTATATTTTCAAATTTGCGTGATAAAGAGCGTTGTTCACGTTTTAACCGTTTTTCTATCTTTTTTACTTTTACTGTTTTATTTATATTTTTGTGAGTTTTTCCATCGCTACGTATAGCAAAATCCTTCACTCCTAAATCAATCCCTAAACCTGTTGAATGGAGTTTTGGCTTCGCTTTTATTTCTTCCAATTCGCAAAGCACAGATACAAAGTATCTTCCTGCTCTTTTAGATATCGTTCCACTTTTTACAACTGCATCTTTTGGGATATATCCATATTCTTTTAATCTCATCCATCCAATCGTAGGGATTTTCACTCTATGCCTTTCAACTGTCCAATCCGTTTTATGGTTCTTAGGGAAATAACATTTTACATCTTCATTTTTCTTTTTCTTGTAGCGCGGAAACTTAGATAACCCTTTAAAAAATCGCTTAAAAGCCTTATCTCCATTCATAATGGCTTGTTTGACCGCTTTACTCGACACTTCTTTAATCCACTGGTCGCACTCTTTTGTATGGATGTTGTTTAGCCATTTAGAAAATTCATAGCCACTAAGAAATTTCCCTTCGGATTCATATGTCTCTTTATTTTTAGATAGATATAAATTGTAAACATACCTGCACACTCCAATCGTTTGATGGATCTTGGTTATTTGTTCATTTGTCGGTTTAATCTCTATTAGATATGCTTTTTTCATAGCTCTTCATCCTCCGACATTTTCTTTTTGTATTTTCTCAATCTATATATCCTACAACTACATACGTAAATAATAGATATCAAATACTGAACAAACTCTTCTTGCGGAGACAACTTTTCATTAATAGAAATGATAACTTCGACGCCCATCTTATGAAGAAATTTCTCAAACCAATAATAATCAAAACGAAAAAACCTATCTTTGTGTGTGATGGCGCTTGTTGAAACATTTCTCGCCATATAGCTATCCAGCTTATATTTCACTATGTGTGTCCACGTTCCCCCATATTTTCACTTACTGTTGTTTCCTATGATTTCATATTCTCTCTATAATGAAATCTCTTATTTCGAAACGTCGATATTTAATATTTTTTTAATATATCCTTGCGTTTCTTTAAATGGTGGTACGCCCCCGTACTTTCTCACATTACCAGGTCCAGCATTATAAGAAGCTAGCGCTAATACTAAGTCACCGTTATTTTTCTTTAAATAACCACTTAACTCTTTCACGCCGCCCTCAATACTTTCAGCTGGTGAAAATGGATTTTTTATACCCATCTCTTTCACATTCGCTGGCATAAGTTGCATAAGACCCATCGCACCTGCATGTGACACCGTTTTCGGATTAAAATTAGACTCTACTTCAATCATTTTTTGAATTAACGTTTTCGGAATTCCGTATGTACGACTGACTCTATCAATAATATCCTCATACTTCCCTTCATTGGAAGAACGTATTTTTTGAATATTATACTTCTTCGTTAATCCCCACGTATCAGCAGCCTCATTTTTCGTTTCTGGGAAACGTCGTTCAAACTCTTTTTGTGCGACTTGCACTTCATCTACGTTCTTCGTTTCAGCCTTTTCTTCAGGCTTACTCGCTTCCTCTACTTTATGAATAGATTGTTCCGGTTTATTTACGACCGTTTCTATTCTCGTAGATTGTACCGGCTGACTCATATCCTCTACTTTTGCCGCCTGCGTAGTGGCCTTCGTTTCCTTCATAGGATCACTCTGCAACTTTTCTTGAAAGCGACTACTCACAAACGCCTGAGGACTACTTAACTTTTGCTGAATTTGTCCTTTCTTATATGCAAGGACTTCTTTTACTATATTTCCAACTATCATAATATCACCTTTTCGGTAAACAAAGATAATCTAATATTAGAGTTTTTTTTTAAAGTTTGCAATAATCCTTTTAATAATATTGTAATAAAAAAATGAATATATTGTTAAACTGTTATTTTTTTATATTTATTAATTCGAATTTTTAGTTGACACCCGCTATGACAGGGATTACAATAAATCTCGAAATTGATTTTTTCGCATATTACCGTTTTTCAATTTGCAGAAAAGTCAATATAAAAAAATGGGGGTTCTTAATCATGAGAATTAATACAAACATTAATAGCATGCGTACACAAGAGTACATGCGCCAAAACCAAGCTAAAATGAGCAACGCTATGGACCGTTTATCAAGCGGTAAACGTATCAACAACGCTTCTGACGATGCAGCAGGTCTTGCAATCGCAACTCGTATGCGTGCACGTGAAAGCGGATTAGGAGTTGCTGCTAACAACACACAAGACGGTATTTCATTAATCCGTACAGCTGACTCAGCGATGAACTCAGTATCTAACATCTTACTTCGTATGCGTGACCTTGCTAACCAGTCTGCAAATGGTACGAATACAGATAAAAACCAAGCAGCTCTTAATAAAGAATTTGATGCATTAAAAGAACAAATCAATTATATTTCTACGAACACTGAGTTCAACGATAAAAAATTATTAGATGGTTCTAATAAATCTATCGCAATTCAAACATTAGATAATGCTGATACTAACAAGCAAATTAATATTAATTTATCTAATACTTCTACTAAAGCATTAGAAATCGATTCACTAACAATTAGTGGCTCAACTCCTATTGCAGGCCAAAACTCAACATCTAAAATTACAGCTGAACAACTTGAAGCTGCAAAATCAGATATTGAAGCATTCACTAAAGCTCAAGAGAAGTTAGCAAACTTAACAGAAGGTACAGACGATGGTAGCGGTACTATGGTAGGAGCTAGTTCAGCTGAAGATATGAAAACTGCTGTAAATGAGTTCAAAGCTGCCTTTGAAAAAATGAAGCCATTAATGAGTGATGCAGATATCACGACAGTTCAAACTAAAATTGATGAATTTAAAGAAGCAACTCCTACTTTAAAAGCTGCTCAAGATATGGGAAAAGCTTTTACAAAAACAATGGAACCTACTGTGGATAAAGAAATTACTAAAGCAGCGACTAAGCCAAATGCATCTGATGCGATTGCTGCAATCGACAAAGCTTTAACAACTGTTGCTGACAGCCGTGCAACTCTAGGTGCTACATTAAACCGTCTTGACTTTAACGTAAACAACCTTAAGAGCCAAGCATCAAGTATGGCTTCTGCTGCTTCTCAAATCGAAGACGCTGACATGGCGAAAGAAATGTCTGAAATGACTAAGTTCAAAATCTTGAACGAAGCTGGTATTAGCATGCTTTCTCAAGCAAACCAAACTCCACAAATGGTTTCTAAATTATTACAATAATCCATTTGAGTTAGCTTCATGAATAAACCTCTCTGCTTGCGGAGAGGTTTATTTTTTGTAAAACCTTTCTTTTTTTAGGTGGAAGAGAGCATCCGCGATGTGTAGAAGCGGTCAGTGCCTGTTTTAATCCCCTCTTAAGTTAAAACACAAATAGCAAATAAGCATAAGCCTTTTAATCTTTTCATGACCTTTTATTAGCTTTGGAACACTAACTATATCAATCTATAAGGAGTGTCTATAATGCGTATTGGTACGAATGTTTTAAGTATGAATGCTAGGCAGTCGTTGTATGAGAATGAAAAACGTATGAATGTTGCGATGGAACATTTGGCGACTGGTAAGAAGTTAAACCATGCTTCTGATAATCCAGCTAATATTGCGATTGTGACTCGTATGCATGCACGAGCGAGTGGTATGCGTGTAGCAATTCGTAATAATGAGGATGCGCTATCAATGCTTCGCACGGCAGAAGCTGCTCTTCAAACTGTGACAAATATTTTACAGCGTATGCGTGATTTAGCTGTTCAATCTGCTAATGGTACAAATTCAAATAAAAACCGTCATTCACTGAATAAAGAGTTTCAATCTTTAACAGAACAAATTAGCTATATTGGCGAGACGACTGAGTTTAATGATTTATCCGTGTTCGACGGCCAAAACCGTCCTGTTACGTTAAATGATATTGGTCATACAGTAAATATAACGAAACATATCTCCCCTTCCCCTACACAACATGACATCAACATTTCAACAGAACAAGAAGCAAGAGCGGCGATTCGTAAAATTGAAGAGGCACTGCAAAGTGTATCACTTCACCGTGCCGATCTTGGTGCTATGATTAACCGTTTACAATTTAATATCGAAAATTTAAATAGCCAAAGTATGGCCCTAACAGATGCTGCATCTCGAATTGAAGATGCGAATTTGGCGCAGGAAATGAGCGATTTTTTAAAGTTTAAATTGTTAACTGAAGTTGCACTTAGTATGGTTTCACAAGCAAATCAAATTCCGCAAATGGTTTCCAAGTTACTACAATCTTAAAAAGTCATCTTCCTTCTTTGGAACGATTTCATACAAAACAAAAGGGAAATACATATAAACTATGTATCTCCCTTTTATTTTGTACCCAAATTTTATTACTGCGTGACAGTCATAACCTGTCCACTACGATCAACCATAATTTTCATTTTACCGTCTTGTGCGTTATATAGCCCTAATTTATGCAAATCTTGTTTACATTCTTTTACGAAGAAAGGCAATGTGCGAATTTGATCGATATCAGAGCTCGTAATGAAATGAATTAAATGATGCGTCATTTCTTTTATATCATGAACAAGCTCTTCCTTTTCTCGCTTGATCCTTTCATTTTCAGCTCGTAATACACGTAATTCACCTTCGAGACCACGAGCATTCTTTTCATCTTTTGAACGCTCTGCAGCCATGCTAGAAAGCTTATAGATCCCTTCCATAAACTGGTGTAGTTCATGCTCTTTTCTTTCACTACAATGGCTTATCGTTTCAAAATTATCAACAATACCAGATATAACTGTTACAAGGCTTTTTTCACTCTCTGTATTTTGAATTTCTCCTCTTAACTCTTGTTTGTTTTCTTTTTTCATCTCAACAATCGGTTCTTTTACAGGTGTATATTTTCGCTTTCGTCCTGGTTTTTGTTTTTCAATATTTTCAAACGGTATTTCACATTTTTTTAATTTGTAATACGTATTTTGCAATTGACTTTCTGTTTTTGGGAAAAGATTTAGTTCTTTTTTACTAACGTATTTTGAAATATTAATAATGTTTAAACCGTGACGTTGGGAAAATTGATACACTTCATACAGTAACTCTAGCTCAGACTTCAGCCATGTAATCGCTGATTTTTCATATGCTCGCATCCCGCCATGTTTTTCTATATCTATTTGAAATAATACCATTCTATTATATAAATCAACTAGTTCTTCATATTTTACTTGGAATTGTTTTTCTATTTTTTTAAATTCCGCTTCTAGTTGCATATCGTTCATTTTATTATTTGACATGTTTTGTAAAAGATTTAATACATTGATTGCTGTGTGGTGATACATAATCTGTGTCACTCCCCCTCATCCTTTCACAATTCTCATCTGACTCCCATGTCTTCTCAGAAAATAGCAATTTTTTCATATCCATATTATAACATTTCGAAATTATCTGTCAAATATTAAACATACAAAAATGTATAGAAAGTATAGAAAGTATAGAAATAGAAAAAGATTTTTTATTAATATGCATAATTACATATTAATCACTTTTAATTATATTATATGGTATTTAGAATGTAATTTCACCGAAAAAATTTGCGTTACTACGCAACCTTACTAGCATATTCCAAAAAATACGCTCTCTTATATTTTTAAATAAACAAGCCCGCTATTTATTCATTAAACGAATTGAAAATCTCGAAGTAGAGACTATTCATACAGCCACAAACACTCCAAAACGTCCCATCTTTCCGCCTATACAGAGTATAGAATACTAAAAAGGAACTAGCCAGTACTACTTACACATGGCTAGTTCCCTCCTCCCTACTAAAAAATAGAGTTGTATATCAGTTCTTCAAACCCTCAATCAAAGGCTCTTTTCTGCTACTGACCTAAAACCACTCCATATATCTGGTCTCACATCGCATAGGACTCTATTAGGCACTGACAGCCACCACACATAGCTAGATACTCTACTCTCGACTTGATAAATAAAATGAAATGGTACACCAGTTCCTCTCAAACTCTCTTGATGCCCAACTTCCCTCATTTACCTAAAGCCACTTCATATCTCTGGTCTCACATGGCATGGGGCTCTATTAAGCACTGACCGCTCCACACATGGCTAGTTCCTCTATTCCAGCTAAAAAGAAGCTTTTAAAGCACTAGCTTATCTACTAAACCAATTAACTCTTGAATATCTGGCTTACTTACTTGCGCATTTGCTCCTACAGCTTCGCCTTTATGGAATAATTCATTTGTAATTAATGAAGAGAAAATAATGACTGGTAAACGATTCATTACTTCACTATCTTTAACCACTTTCGTTAAATGATGTCCATCCATTTTTGGCATTTCAATATCCGTAATTAGCAAGTGAATATGTTCAAACATTTTTTCGCCTTGCTCTTTCGCTAATTTTTCAATTTGTGCTAACGCTTCTGCACCATTGCTGAAGAAGTTCATTTTCGTATATCCAGCTGATGATAATGTTTCTTCTAATATTTGGCGAAGCATTGCTGAATCTTCTGCAATATAAATCACTTTTTCAGCTCGATCTGTTTTCTGTTCTAACCCTGCAAGTGATTTATTGTCATAACCAGTACCGCTAATTTCACATACAATTTTTTCATAATCTAATAGTAAAATGATTTGTCCGTCTAGTTTTACAATACCAGATGTCGTTTCTTCTAGTCCCATAGACAATGAAGCTGGTTCATCAATTTGTTCCCACGAAATACGTTGAATACGATGCACTTCATCAACGCGGAAAATAACTTTCATTTGGTTTAATTCAGAGATAATAAATTTCGTTTGATCAAGTGGCTTTGTCGATTTTAAATTAAGAGCTGTCGCTAAGTTAATAACTGGTAAAATTTCACCACGTACTTGAACAACACCTTCAACTGCATGATGAGATTCTGGCACAGTTGTAACAGGAAATGGATTAATGATTTCACGTACTTTCATTACGTTAATACTAAATAGGTTTTCACCAACAGTATATGTAACAATCTCTAATTCATTTGTTCCGCTTTCTAATAAAATACTTTGTGCTTGTGACATAAAGGTGTCGCTCCCCTTCCATTAATTCCGTATATCTAATTATTAAGCTTTATAAAAGAGAAAAAGTCAACTACCTATATAAAAAATATAGATAGTCGAACGATTTATTTTAAAAGACGCTTAATCTTGTATAAACGAAGCAAGTGCCTCTAATAACACTTCTTGTGCTCCTACAATTTCTGTCGGCATTGCTTCCCACTTTTTCGAAAGCTCCGTTTCTACTCTTATTCTTAGCTCCGAATCCATTTCTTCTAGCACATATTCTTTCGTCGCTATATCAACATCAAGTAGCGCAAGTGCATATAATTCTGGATCATTTATTTTTTTAAATAATTGTTTCAATATAGCTGGTGCTATATGTTTTAATTTTTCAATATGAATTTCCTTATCCGAAAATAGTAACTCATATTGAATAAATGTAACATTTTCTTTAATCACTTTAAAATAGCAATTATTTTTTTTATCATTTACAAAATAACCGTTCGGATCTGCAATAATACTCTCTACTTTACGAATTAAATCCGGCAAACTACTCGCCGCCATAACAGTCCGCTGCTCAACCTCACTTGGCGAAATGAATGTAACGCGATACTTATTCTGCGCCATCCTCCTCACCTCTCCTTTTATAAAATCTATCATCACAAACTATCCAAAAGGCACTGGTCTGCCATAAAACGATTAACCATCCCAGTAACCTTTCATAGATCCATTTTTGCAACTACACTTCGCTTAAATCCTCTTAAACTACCCTAGTAACTCTCCATATCTCTGGTCTTACACACCAGTCGAGCACCACATAGGCACTAACCGCCACCACACTCCGCCAGGACCTCTCTCAAAACCTAAAAAAGAGCTTTTAAAGTCTTTTAAGACCTTTTCAATAACTCGATGTTATTGAACCAAAATGCAATCTGCTGATCCGTTATCCCTGATAGTGTAATAAAAAACTCACGGCACTTCATCTCGTCCTTAAACAGTTGATACTTCCATTCTCCTTCGCTACCAACACTTACGAAATAAAACTCATGAATACGGCCAATGATTGCTTGTTTTTCACCAAATGAATAAGGAGGCACTTGCTTAATTTCAAATTGATCTGGTAAATATACATGCTCTTCTCGTTCCATTTTTAACACTTGCTCAGCAAGTTCACGTTTATTTTCGAAAAAAGGCAATTGTAAAATTCGCTCTTGTCTTGTCGTCATACGAATAAAAAACCCTTTCTACTACATTACAATTTTACTTTATAATATATTATCGAATTAAGTTTACAACTTCATTTAATACTTCATCTGACACTTTAATTACTTTCGCATTTCCTTGGAATCCACGTTGATAAAGCATTAAATCAACAAATTCTACAGATAAATCTACGTTTGAACTTTCTTTTGCTGACCCTCGTACATTACCTGCACCATTCTCACCAGCAACACCTATTCCTGGAATACCCGCTGATGGTGTCGCAACGTAATTTCCATTCCCTGTTTTCATTAATCCGCCTGAATTCGGGAATGTAGCTACAGCTAATTGTCCTACAACTTTCATACTACCATCCGAATATTTCATCATAACGAAACCACCGTCAGAAATAGAATAGTCA
The DNA here is from genome assembly GCF_054062215.1 of Bacillus sp. TE9106W. NCBI lineage: Bacteria > Bacillati > Bacillota > Bacilli > Caryophanales > Bacillaceae > Bacillus > Bacillus sp. TE9106W. Next base: position 184,522 of record NZ_JBSSFA010000006.1, on the reverse strand, counting down.
TTTGCAATTGCAGCTGGGCGCCCCGTTACTTCTGTTGTAGAAAGAGTTTTCCCTGTCGGATAATTTGTTAATCCGCTTAAATCAAGTGTTAGACCACTACCAAAAGGAATTTGAACAGATCCACCTTTAGTAATTTCACCAGTTACTGGATCTTTTTGTACAGCCTCATCTGTCTCCTTTAAATTTCCTAATGTATCAAATTTAAGATTTTTTTCGCCCGTCATGCCTTCGACAGGCTTAAATTCTTTTTCATTTTTAGAATCATTCCTTACAGAAACTGTATATGTATATTCGCCTGGCACTGGCTTTTCAACTTCTTTACCATCTACATTCTCTTTTGTAGTCTTTTGCTTAATATTTACACGTAACGTTAACGAGTTTCCTTCTGCATCAAAAACTGTGAATTCGTGAGATAATGCATTTTGGTTTCTAGGAAGGTTTCCACCTATTGTCGCTTTATCTGTTTGAATCCCACCAACAGCTGATCCCATCGGAATATGAATTGGGCTTGGTCGTGAAGAGAAATCTATTTCTTGTGTTCCTGTTTTCACACCATAACCTAGCACATACTGTCCACCTGTAGTTGTAACATAGTTATCTTTCGATACACCGAAAGACCCTTTTCTCGTATACTCTACATTTCCAGCATTACGATCACCAACTAAAAATAAACCGTTTCCTTCTATCGCTGTCTCCATCTTATCACTAGTTAAAGTAATAGAACCATCACTAAAATCTGTAGATGTCCCACTGAACTTTACACCGTTACCAATACTCTTTGGATTCGTACCAGCATAAGCACCATCACCACGTGAACCAACCGTATTATTATATAGCAAATCATCAAAAATAGCCTTTTGCTTTTTATATCCAACTGTTTGTGCATTTGCAATATTATTTGAAGTAACACTTAATGCATTTTGTGCTGCATTCATCCCTGTAATACTTGTATATAACGCTTTAATCATAACCTTTGTACACTCCTTTTATTAATCTGGCTTAACCTCTTCATTTTTTTCTATATCATCTTTCTTCTCATCTTCCGGATTAGTTTCTGTTATCGGTTTATCAGAAACCCTTTCTATGAAACGAAGTGAGACAACTTGATTATCAACAATAAGTTGCACATCGTTATTTTCAGCAAGTCGAACTGTTTCTACTTGACCAGTCACTTGCTTTCCATTATTGCTTACACCTCTAACGTACTTTCCTAAAAACTTCATCCCTCCATCAAGAGCTGTCGAATACATCGTTGATTGCAATTTATCTACTGCTTTTGTCATATTCTGTACTTGCTCCATAAGCGATAGCTGTGCTGTTTGGTTCATCATTTGGTTCATATCCATCGCATTAAACGGGTCTTGATGTTGAAAGCTTGCTAAGAAAAGTTTCAGGAAATCATCTTTATCCATAATACCCGGTGTTTTTTGAGTACTTGCTGATACTCCGTTTGCTTGTTGAGCTGTCGACTGTGCACCAGTAACAGATGCATTTTTTGTTTGTGCTCCTGCTTGTAACGGAATATGATTTGTACTCGTTGTATTTAATCCAACTGTTGGCACACTTTATTCCTCCAATAATCCCGCAAATTCTTTTGCATGTTGTTTTTCATGTTTCGGACTTGCTAATTTTTGTTTTTGTCTTTGCTCTTGTTCTCGCTGTTCTTTTCGATTCTCATCTTTATCTGAATAGCTAATTTGAATATTGATTTCTTTTTCTTTTAACTTCAGTCTCAATTCATCAAAAATGATTTCAACCCGTTTTTTCGCATCGTGTTTTTCCATTTCTACGTGAACATCAATTTGATCTCCATGCTTTTTCATAAACACTGTTAATGTACCGAGTTTTTCTGGATTTAACTGAAATAAAACACGTTCTTGTTTCACTACAAATTTTTGCAGTGCTTCTACTTGTGCTTCCATCTTCTTTCCTAAGTCAGGCAATGAAACTTTCTCAGCGCCACTATTAGATTTCCCTATTGAATCGGTACCCGTTGCTTTATTTAATAACTCCGCACCCGCAGAACTTGAATCGTTGAATACATCACCTTCTGGCAACTCTATCTTTACATCATCGCTCTCAGCTTTCGGAAGATCTCCATCTAATTCTTTGGACTCTTCTTGTTTCTTTGCAATATTACAAGTTTCTGTTTCTACCACTTTCAATACTTGCATCGTTTGCTCCGGCATCGTCACTTTATCTAATACCGTTTGCATTGTATCTTCTAAACATATAGCATTTTTGATATTCATATTGGAAAGAAGTTCTTGTAATTGTTGTAATTCTGCTGCGGGCAATTCATTAAGTTTTACATTTCCATATTCTTTATACAGCTCTTGTATTTTTTGTATGTATTGATATAACAATTCTGGCTGCACACGTAATTGCTCAATTGCAACCATTTGCTCAGATACAGCTAATAACAACTGTTCTGTCTCTTTTTTTTCTTCTTTCTTTACAATTGGCTCTTCTTTCGTTACTGATTGTTTAGAAAGAATATATTCTTTTTTTTCTTCTTTTGGTGCTTCTTCTCGTTTCATTTTCTCCGTTTTCGGCTGCTTTTTATTTTCCATTCTCATCGTACGATCGAATGAAGAATCTTCACTTTTTGATTGTACTTCTAGCCCTTTTTCTTTTTGCGGAGGTAAACTTTGTTGCACCGGTAATACAGACTGTATCACTATATTCACCTCATCCATTCATACACATTTTCAAATCAAGAAGCATTTTTTCTTCCTGCTTTTCTCGTACTTTTGCAAGCTTTTTACAATCTTCTTGATACATCTCATCAATGACACGTTCTTTTTCTTTTACTTGTTCTAAAAGGCTTTCATTTTTTTGAATAAAATCTTCCGTTTTTTTAATTTTCCGATTCCATTCTTCTATTCTTTCAGGTGAAAACGTATGTGACGAAAGCATACCAGCCATTATACGTTGCCCAGTTTGTACGACTTTACTACGCGATTTTACTACATATAAATCATATTCTTTTTTTTGTTCTATTTTTCTTTTTTCAGCTGTTAATTCATACACTTCTTTCAAAATCTGTTCTTTTTCTTGATTTATTTGCAACTTTATCGTGTCGTACTGCTGCTTATCCACCTGTTTTTATAGCCCCTTCCTATTATAACGCTCTCTTTTTCTATTATATAGTTTTTTTCCAAAAAAATCTGTGAAATATTAAAAAACAAAAAAATAAGACCTCTTGGGCAGAGGTCTTATACGATATGGTGCATCGCTTCAACAATATCATCAAATTGGAAACGATCAGATCGACCTTGTTTTAAAAACGTATTTATACCTTCTACTTTGTTTTTACATTCAAAAATATAAGCATTTTCTGCATTTTCTTGAATCGTCCCTAATTTAAAATACAATTCATTTTCTTTATAAACAGATAAGATTTTTCTCATTTCATTTGCAAGTTGCCAATGGTTAGATGACACAATTTCTTCCATAATCCTACTTACTGAATCTAGCACTGAAATGGCAGGGTAATGACTGAGCGTTGCAAGTTCACGCTTTAATACAATATGTCCATCTAAAATACCACGTGCTAAATCTGGTACAGGGCCGTTTAAATCATCCCCATCAACGAGTACGGTATATATACCTGTTATGGATCCCTTTTGTGTTTTCCCAGAGCGCTCTAATAGCTTCTTCATATAACTTTCCATTAAGAGTGTTTTACCACCAATCGGCAACTCTTTAACGGCAATATCCACACTTCTACGCGCGTCAGCAAAACGAGTAACAGAGTCCATCATAAGTAGTACGTTATTACCTTGATCACGGAAATATTCAGCAATAGATGTCGCAAGCTTCGCTGCACGAAGTTGCATTAGGTGACTTTCATCTGACGTCGCTACAACAACGACGCTTTTTCGCATTCCTTCTTCACCTAATTCTTTTCGAATAAAGTCTTTTACTTCTCGGCCACGTTCTCCTACTAAACTAATAACATTAATGTCAGCTTTTGCGTTTTTCGCAATCATTCCGAGTAAAGTAGATTTACCAACACCAGAACCTGCAAAGATACCAATTTTTTGACCGATGCCAATTGTTAACATGGAATCAATAGATTTGATTCCCGTTTCAAATACATCGGTAATTTCTTCACGTTCAAATGCATGAATAGGCGGGGCATCTAGTTTTATTTTTTGCAGTGGAATATTCTCTGCATCCTCATTTAGTACTTCGCCATTTGCACTTAACACTTTTCCGAGTAAATGATTGCCACGAGGTATAACAACATCTTCTGCAATTAGTGTAACTGAATCTCCGTAACATACTTTTTCTGTCTGTTCAAACGGGAGTAACATGTTGTTCTCTTTTTCAATCGCAATCACTTCACATAAAACATTATGTTCTCCAACGAAACAAACATCTCCAATTTTCGCCTTTGGCCCTTTCGCTACGAAAAACTGTTCTTGTACACTATGAACTTTACCGACTTTCGTATAAAACGGTGTTTCAATAAACGTATTCCATTTTTGGTTTTCATTCATTAATAGTCGATTCATACATTTTGCTCCTCAAATAGCTTCTCTTCTTCCCATTTCTGGCGAAGTTTCGCAAATATAGGTGCAAATTTAAATTCAAAGAACTCTTTCTCTTCTTCTAGAACAAATTCACCGAACTGTAAGGAGAAATCGTATTTCCATTCTACTAATTGTAGTAACCAATATTCTTTCGTATTTTCCTTCTCTTCTTGAATACGTTCAAATGTTTCTGGATGTACGGTAATGACTAGTTTTTCAAACGAAGTAGGCAATGTTTGAACGATGCCAGTTAAAATAGGTAACACATCAAGTAAGCGCGAATCTACTGCTTGATTTACAATTTTTTCTGCTAGTTGAAAAGATTGATCCCATAATAATTCCGTCCATTCGTACGCTGTTTCTTGTTGTTCTTTTTGAAACTGTATACGTGCGGATTCTATCTCTTTCATCTGCTGCTGTACATGTATTTGAAATTGTTCTTGATCATGTAATAACTGTTGACGCTCTCGTTCTAACATTTGTTGTTCTTGCCTTAGTTGATTCAGTTCAGTATGTAATGATTGTTGCTGTGCAAGAAGCTCTTCATGGTCCACCTGTATTTCTTCTTCTACTTGAACTGGTATTGGTTTTGGAAATTGTAATTCATACGTTTCTTCAGAAAAAGAAACAGAATTCTTCGGAATTCTGTTTTTAAATAAGGACATCATCTTCACCTCTTTGAACGATAATTCTTCCTTCCTTCTCTAGCTTTTTCACTGTGCCTGTAATCGTTTGCTGTGCCTTTTCAGCATCCGTCATCTTAAGCGGTCCTAAGCCATCTAATTCTTCTAGAATCATCTCTTTACGGTTTGAAGACATACATGTAAATAATTTCTCTTTAATTTCTTCTTTTGCAATTTTAAGTGCTTTCGCAATAACACCATTATCTGTAATTTCCTCTAATACACGACGAAGTGCGAGATCTTCAAGTCCCAGTAAGTCTTCAAATACAAACATGTTTTCTTTAATTCTCTCAGATAACTCATAATCCATTTCATCCAGCTTTTGAAAGACTGTTTTTTCAACACCTCGTGAAACGTTATTTAAAATGTTTACTATTGTTTTCAAACCATCTGTTTTATTAATTGCATTAAACGCCATATTATTTAATTTTGATTTTAATAAATCCCCAATTTGATTTATTAATTCACCATCTACTTGCTCTAGCTTCGCAATCCCCATTACCGTTTCTACTCGCTTATGATCTGGTAATCTCTCAATTAATTGAGAAGCAAGCTGCGGTTTAATATAAGAAGCGATAATCGCAATCGTTTGTGGCGATTCATCATTAAGTACAGTAAGAAGTGGTTCTAAATCTGTAAGTGAATTTAAGAATTCAAACGGATTATCTTTGTTATACCAAAGATCTTCTAATAATTTTTCTAGTTCGTCTTCTGGCATATTTTTAAATATGCGACGAATATATTCTTTATCTGGAGTCACTAGGTTTAATTCTTTTACATTTAATTCATACAAGAACTCCCCTAGTACATTTTCTAACGTTTCCGGTTTATATACACGAAACTTCGCGATTTCACGAAGTAATACTTCTTTTTCCTCAGCCGTCATATATTCAATGACTTTTGCTGCCACCCCTTCTTCTAATGTACGAATAAGGATGGCAGCTTTTTCTTTGGAGGAGATTTCATCTAACATCGTTGTTCCTCCCTTACTGTCCATTTAACCATTTTTTAATTACTTTTGCAGTTCCTTCTACATGTTCTTTCGTAGCATCCTGCACTTGTTCATCTAACGTCGGTTCTTTCGGTTCTTCTGGTTCTGGTTTTGGTTCTGGTACTATTTTCTCTTCAGGAATTTCCATAATACTTTCATTACTTGCAGCAATTTCCTCTTCTGCTAAGTATTCTTCATATTCCTCTTCTTCTTTCTTTCTCTTACGTCTTGCTAAGAAGAACCATACTAGACCACCAATCGCTAATAAACCAGCTGGAATTCCACCGAATAACCACCAGTTTATGCCGCTTTCTTCTGGTTCTTTCTCCTTCTCTTCTTTCGGCTGATCAAACTGAACAGTTACAACGTTAACTTGACCGTTTGTAAAGTTTCCATTCGGATCAGCTTGAAGCCCAGCAGCTGTGCCAATTGCTTCTTTGAAAGTAGTCATATCTATTTTTCGTTTTACTAACGTATCGTTGTCTACCCATACTACAACATTTGTTTTCGTTAATTCTGGGTGTTTCTTAATTGTTTCAACTGTTTTATCTATTTCATAGTTTTCAATTTTGTTACCATTTTTATTATCGTAGACGATTTTACCATTTTGATTATTGTTCGTACCATAGTTTGGTACTTCGCCGTTCGCTGTAATACCAGCGCCTTGCTTCGTCTCTGCACCTTCTTGTGCAGTAGAGCTTTCTTCTTGCTCTTGTTTACTACGAAGTACACCTTTATCACCATACTTTTCTGACTGACGTGTAACTTCGTCATAGTTTACAGATACTTTCGTATTCACTTTATATTCATTCGGTTTAAACATCGTCATTAACGTTGCATCAATATCTTGCTTTAATTTACCTTCAATTTGATGCTGCATCTCTACTTCTTTTTCATAAGAAGAGGAACTAGTAGAATGCGCTTCATCTGCCCCTTTTGAGATGACACCTTTTTTACTATCAATCACACTTACTTCTTCTGCTTTCACCCCAGGAACTGCTGCACTAATCATTTGCTGTATACCCGCAACTTGATCAGCAGTTAATAATTGTCCACGTTTTACCCCAACAGTAATCGCAGCTGTTCCTTTTGCTTTTTCTTCATCAAAAATTGTCTCTTTTTCAGGTAATGTAATTTGAACATTCGCCGTTTCAACTGTCGCAAAGTTTCTTACAATATCTTGCTCCAATTGCTTTTTCGTACCGACAATTTGCTTCATTTTTTTATCTTGCTCACTTGAACCGAGCGAGCTTTCTAATAAAATTTCCTCACCGCTTTTAGAATTAAACGGTAAGCCCATCCCATTCATTTCTTTTCGCACCCATGGAGCATCATTTTTTTGCACACGAATCGATCCATCGGCCGCTAACTGATAATCGACACCTAACTTTGATAATTCTGCTGTAATCTCTTGCTTATCTGCATCATTTAAATTTTGATATACAACAACATATTTATCTGGCAAGGTGAAGTATAAAAGTGCTCCTGTTACAATCGCTAAAAGCGCAGCACCGATTACTAACTTATGCCACGTTTTTAACGATTGGATAACATTTTTCATCTTTTCCATTTAAACACACCCGTCCACTTTCCTAAATTTGCATATTAATTAGTGACTTATAATTTTCAATAAGATTATCACGTACGAGAGCAGCCGTCTTCATTTGAGACTCAGCCTTCTTCTGCTGAATTAAAACGTCATGCGTTTCTCCTACCCCTTTAGTTAGTAAATCATATACTGCTGTTTGCGCATTGTTTTGTGTTTGATTCATATCTTCCAATAAATCGATAAACTTTTTCCCCTCAACTACTGATGTTTGAGAATTTTTTGGTGCACCAATTTGCTGAACCACACCAAATGGTTGCGTATTTAACATTGGTTGGATTTTCATATTACTATATTCCCCCTTATCCTCGGCCAATTTCTAAATCTTTATCAAGCATTTTTTTATTCGCATTTAATACACTTGTATTTGCTTCGTACATTTTTTGGGCAACCATTACATTCGTCATTTCAGCAGTCACATCAATATTTGGATAACGCACATATCCTTCTTCATTTGCATGCGGATGTGTTGGGTCATACACTAAGTTTTCAGTTTTATCTGCTTCAATACTTTTTATTTTTACTCCATTAGTAGGAGACCCATCTAACATATTTGCAAAACTATTGTTTGATTCTAGCACTACACTACGACGCTCATATAAATCTGCCCCCGGAGCCGCCGTTGTATTTGCATTTACAATATTATTTGAAGTAACTTCCATCCACTTTCTCGCTGTCGTTAGTCCTGAGCCACTTGCATTAATTGCCTGAAACATCGTTGTCTCTCCTTCTACTTTTAACGTCCGCGTGCCGCTTGGTTAATTGCATATTGTGTATTAATCGCGTTAATTGAAATACCATATAACTGATTTGCTTTCATTAAATCTAGCATTTCTGTCGTTACATCCACACTATTTCCATCTTTATTCGTTTGCATTGATTTTGTTTGAATCTTTGCATATGTATTTTTCGTATTTACTGTCGGTAAGTGCATTTCATTCGTTTGATATAAATCTGGATTGCTCTTTAAGTCTGCAGCATTGTTCTTATATAATGCACTACTTTTATTCATTTGCTCAGCAAATGTTACATCTTGTGCTTTATAGCCGGGTGTATTCGCATTTGCAATATTACTAGAAACAGTATTTCGTTTCGTCACTAAATAATTCATATAATGGCCTACATCACTCACTAAATCTGGCATATTCCACACCCTTTCTTTTTTAACTTAATGATCCACTGATGGAAGTTTCACTTCATTATTTATTTTCTTATATGTGTTTATTAAAATATTAACAATCATGTACCCTTACATATTTTATTCCATTTTTCCATTGTTGTCTTTAGAAAAATACAAAAATATAAAAAAGAATACAAAAAAACTGTATACACGCAATAATCTATGAAACATTTCAATCTATGATTTACAAACTAAAGTTCATTTTCACATTATTTAGATTACTACTATTTTTCATTACAGTCATAAAATGAAACCTCAATCAGCGGAAATCTTTATTTAAATAAAGGAATGGATCCCCTCTTAAAGGGGAATCCGTTTCTATACTCTACCACTAAAATTTACCGTAAAATGAATTAGCTTTCATGCGCCCATCATTTGTCATAATCATTTCTTCCAAAATCTTTTGCTTATCTCGAATATGCTGTGCCGCCTTAATAATGAATGGACTTACTTCTGCTGCAACTTGCGCACGCGTTTCCTCATCCAATGTCATCATCCAGCGATTTAACATTTCACTCTTCTCAGCAAACTCTTCATCTGACACTTGCAATTCACCGATTTCATTAAAACAGCCGACAAACGTCCGATAAATATCATTGTTCATTTTCAAGTGCTCCGCGGTAACCGTCTATTAAATCTTGTAACACTTTCACAATCGCATCAATGTCTTTTGCTTCACGTGTTACTTTCATTGTTTGAATTTGAATGCTAATCCAATCATATAAGCCATATAAACTATCATATAAATCCTTCGTAATTTCAGGATTTAATTGAAGCTTCAATTCTTCAAAAATACGTTCTAACTTTTCAAGAAGTGCATCTCCTTCTTGTAGTTTAAAAGCATGTAGCAGTTCTTCTAAATTACGAAACTCTACAATGCATCTCTCATAAATAAAAATTGTATTTTTAATCGGATTACTCGTCATAATATCATTTTGCATATAACGTTGCCATGCTTGCATACAATCACTTCCTTACCTTTCATTAATCATCACTTTTTTGTTTTGTCATTGCTTTAATTGTTTTTAATTGGCTATCTAGCGCCGCTAATGTACTCTCTAGTTTTTGATACTTCTTCACAATTTCATCTTGTTTTTGCAAGTTTTGCGTCTCAATATCTTTAATCTTTTTATCTAAATCACTTACACGTGAGTCAATGCTTTTTACTCTCTCTCCGACTACACCTTTATCACCAAATAACTTATCAAGTGGCTCTTCCATCATTTTTCCTAAACCGTTAGAACTAAAGAAAAATTGCTTCGCTGCATCCGGTTTTTCTTTTAACGCTTTCGTTAATGCTTCATCATTAACTTCCATCGTTCCATCTTGTTTTAATTGAATACCAAATGAGAATAAGTAATTACCATCTTGTGAAAAAGTTACAACATTGTTCATAGCTTGACGCACACTTTGCATAATAGCTTGGCCTTGGAACGCCCCGCCTTTTCCAGCAAAGATATCTACTGTAGAAATAGCTTTATTATAATCCGCAACCATTTTTTTAATAACATTTGCTGCGTCTGTTACGTTTGAGTCACTTACTGTGAATTTTAGATCTATCCCTTTTGCTTTTGGTTCTGTTGTTGTACCTGCATCTGGTGTTCCTTCTACTTTCGGCTCAGTTACTTTCAATAATTCAATTTTCACACCTGGAAGAGCTTCAACTGTATTGGTAGAACTTTTACCTTTAATACCATTAATCGTATATTCAGCATTTTGCGCTTCATTAATTACATTAACCGCTACGCCATCCTTACTAGCTAACCCTATATCTTGAAACAATGTAGATGTATTGTCCTTAAAATTAATTACTCCATCTTCTCCCTCTTTTTTTGAGGTCATGAAAATTTTATTCCCAAGTGTATAAGCTGATACGCCGTAATCTCCATCATTAATTTTATTAATTAAATCTTTATATGTCATATCAGATGTTACTTTTAATTCTTTACCACCTAGTTTTAATGTTTCATCTCTATTAAGCTTTGCATCTACATCAATTTCTTTAGAAGCTATTTGATGACGCTGCGCAAGCTGTGTAATCGTCATATTAAAAGTTCCAGCGATCGCGCCACCATCAGCTTTTACATTAATATAACCGTCTTGTGATGTTGTTACCTTTTTCTCATTTCCTTTAAAAGCCGCTAAGTTTTTAAAAGTTTGCGTAAAAGAGCTAAATTCTGATTTTAAACTTGTATATAATAGTTTATCTTGTGAAAGTTGGTTCTTTTCATTAGCATAAGGCGTCTTTCTCATTTCTAACGCTTGCATTTCTAATTCTACAAAGTTAGATGTATCGATCATATTATTTCCGAGGTTCCATATTTGTTGTCTACCACCGATACCCGTTAATGTTCCTGCCATAATTTCTCACTCCTTATAGATTACATGTAGTCTAAAATACTCGTTTTACTCATCGTACTAACCGCTTTAAGCGTAGCTTCATACGTTGCGTTTATATAAGCTAAATCAGAAATTGCTACCGCTAAGTCAACATCCTCAATTTCTTTACGGTTTTCTTGAAGCGCTAAATTTTGTTCACTTAAAATTGTTTTAAACGTCTCCATTGTATTCATTGTCGAACCAACTTCAGTTGTACGATTAATGATGCCGTCTAAATTTTTCTTATTCTCTCCTAATAACGGCTGTAATGCTTTTTGGTCACCCTTTTGCATCGCTTCACTCATCTGTTTTAACGTTTTTATAACAGGGGATAATAGTGCTTCGCCGTTACGAAATGCTTTTAATTCATAACCGTCATTTAGTTGCCAGTTCACATCATCTGGTCCACCTTGATACGTACCATCTTCTGTAAATGGTGGTTTTTCCGCACTATCACCACCAAAAATATAACGACCTTGCTCTTTCGTATTCGCTAAATATACGACCTGTTTTAAAATTTGATCTATCTCTGCACCGATTGCCTTCAATTCTTTTTCACTATTCGTTCCATTTAACGCTTGAACTGTTAATTGATCTGCTCTCGTTAAAGATTTAAAAACACCTTGTAAAGTATTTTCAGTTTGTGTTAATACATTTTTCGAATCCGCTAAATCTTTTTGCATTTGTTCAATATTCGCCAATGAATGTTGAATCGCAAATGATTTACTTGCTGCAAGTGGATCTTCACTCATAAAAAGGTTTTTCTTCCCTGAAGTTACTTGATTTCGGTGGTATTGTTGTTGCACATTCAAATCCATTAACTGATTCTTTGCCCAGCTTGCATTTTGAAATGTAGATACTCTCATTTCTATATCCTCCTTTATCTATTTCAAATTAATTTGAAGAAGAAACCAAAATTATTTCCGGCTCTACCCTTACCTAACTTATTCCTCTACCGCCCCGTATCTCTGGTCTCACACCAATAGGTCCTCTATTAGGCACTGACCGCTTCTACACTCCGCTAGCTCTCTCTTTAAACATAAAAGAAAACATCTTCGGTTTTGTCACTCATTCATCGTTATACAAAGGACGCTACACAAAGCAATTCATTCGCGAACCATGGCTGTTCCCTCTTCTAACTTATCCAGCAACCGCTCCATATCTCTGGTCTCACACCGATAGGTCCTCTATTAGGCACTGACCGCTTCTACACTCTGCTGGCACTCTCTTCAAACATAAAAGAAAAGGGTTTTGTTTTTATCTCTCATTATCTAATAATCGAAAATAGACTATCAAACACTTCATTCATCGTTGTAATAGCTTTAGAGTTTGCAACGAAATATTTTTGGAAGGCCATTAAATTAACCATCTCCTCTTCCATATTAACGCCTTCAACACCCATCTTTTCTTGCTGAATCCCCTCTAATAAATCCACATGAATTTTTTGATAAGCATTCACTGCACTTTTATCAGATGCAACACCAACTACGAATTGGTCTAATGCTTGTTTATAAGAAAGACCTTCTTTATAATTTCCATCTGTAATTGCTGCTAATTTATTTGCTGTTTCAGCTGATATTTTCATTTTCGAAACATCTTTTGCAAATTCAGGGTTTAATTTCATATCTTTCGCTTGATCTCCAACAAAGAACTCTTTCCCCATTACTGTGTTCACTTCATTCTTTACAGAACTCATTAGTTCTTCAAGGTTTTTCTTATAACTAGCAATCTTCGCTTTCGTATCGATCGCTGATTGGATTGCTCCACTCGTTAAAGGAATTTCCGAACCGTAAATTTCAGCAGTCATTGGTTCCTTTTCTTTATTTAATTGAAGCGGATATGTATCTTGTCCATTTACTGTTAAAACACCATTCATTCTAACACTCGCGATATTAGGATTCATAGATTCATAAGACACTTCTATATTTGCATACTTAGACATTTCTGTAATGATACGATCACGTTCATCCAAAAGTTGATTTGGCACTTGTGTACCTGCCTGTCCAATTTTTTTATTCGCTTCCGCTAAGCTGCCAGCAAGACGATTAAATTCATTGACATGCGCTTCAATATCTTCTGTCGTTTGTGCTTCTGCTGTATCTAAGCTTTTTGCCAAACGATTTACTTGACTTGTAAACTTTCCAGTTTCAGAAATTAATGTATCGTAATAATTTGGTTGTTCTGGATTTTTTGCAACTTCACGAAAAGCATTAAAGAAGCCATCCATTAAACTAGATAATGAATTTTTTCCTGTCGTTCCAACCATAGATTCTACACGTGATAAAGTCGAATTCATGTAGTTATAGTAAGAGAGTTGAGATAATTGATCATTAAACTGTTTCGTCTTCACTTCATCTGTAATGCGGTCAACGCCTAACGTTTGTACACCATAACCTATTTTTTGTTCTGGTGAATAGCCCTGACTTGCTCCAGCCGATCCGTAATTCACCATTTGACGCACATAACCAGGCGTATGAATGTTTGATAAATTTTGTTTCGTCGTTTGTAATCCCATTTGTGCCGCTAACAAACCCGATAGTGGTGTATTATAATCAGACAGTCTCATAATGTTTCACTTCCCCTTTACAATAGTTCGTTCATAAAGATTTGTGAATTATTGTTTCGCTCTAAATTATATTCAGAAACAGAATCCACAATACTTTCTGTAGTTTTTAATAGTACGTTTAAGTAATATTGATTTTTCAAAAGAATCATTTTTACATTCTCTTCTAATTCAGCTACATTTTTTTGTAATTCTTCCATTTTTTCAATTTCTTCGTTAGAAAAATGCGAAAATAATGCACTTACGCGAAACGGTTCAATTCCCTTTTCTTTACAAAACTGAATAACCATTTCTTCAAACGAGCTTGATAATCCTTTTAAACCATCTATGTACTGCAATTGCTCTACTTGCAATTTTTGAACTGCATTTACATTTTTATGTTTCAAATTCTCATATATTTGTTCTCCAAGCGTTTGAATGTTTTCATATGCTTTTTGAATAATAACGAGCTTTTCATATAATTGTATATACATATCGTTTCCTTCCCTTTTACAAGACTAAATTTACAATTAAACCGTGGATTTCTCCAATCTGATTTAACATTTCTAAATGTCCCGTTTTCGTATTAATTAAATTCATAACATCTTCTAACTCATTTAATCCCATTTCCGCCTGTTTCACAATCGTCATTTTCTGTGAATAGCCATAACGTGGATGACGCGACATGACATCTTTATATTGCAATACATTATCTACGTAAAAATTCAAAAATGATTTTACTGTATTTTTGTATTCCATTACATTATCAAGCGTTAATTCCATTTCAATTTTCTCTTTAATTTCTCCAATGTTATCGACAAATGCTTCCATTTGTTCTAGCAATTTATCTTTTTTCGGATCTGCATGCAAATTATCCGAAAATGCAAGTCCTGTTCTGACATTTGCTTCTTTCGGCATTTGAGTAGCAGGCGGTATATGCGATAAAATTGGATTATGCGAGATTGAACGCAGCATATATATCACCTATTTATTTTTTTATTTCTTCCTAAACTTAATCGTAAAATCCAGTTATTTATAATTATACTCTGAACACTAATATTTTGCAGTTATTTTTTATAAAAGATATGTTACAATTTAGCATGAGGTGGCACAAATCTATGAATATTTTTCTTTGTGGTTCAAATCAATTAACAGCATTAGATCAGGAAGAAATAAAAAAATTTTTAACTGACTATGCTCACAAACATAAAATTTACATATTATGTTATAAATCTATTGAAAATGAGATTCTTCGTTTTTTCATCGAAAACGAAAGACTCGCTCAAAATTTATGCCTTTACACGCTACAGCCGTTACAAGCATTAACAGATGAATTTCAAGAGGTCGTTGATTACTTAAAAAAACACGGAGCCGAGTATGTCGCTTTTGATCATCCTTCCGACTCCATTTACCGATCAGATTATATGTTTTTTGTAAAACAAATAATCGAAGATACCGATTTAGTTCTCTGTTTTTATAATGGGGACAAACATACATCTGTCATTCCCGTTGACGTTGCAAAAGAAGCAGGAATTGATGCTGTTATTTATGATTTACCAGGTTTACATGAAAAACAGATGAAAAAAAACTTTGAACAAAAAATCCGTATGATGTAAAGGGGGAGGCACAATATCGTTATTGTGCCTATTATAAATATGATAATTGAACAAGATTATGATCATTTTATCGCGAGTTTTAAACAACAATTCAATATGGATATCGCTTCATATAAACAAGATAGAATGCGTCGTAGAATCGATGCTTTTATTTCGAGAAAGGGCTTTGAGAACTACACTAGTTTTCTAAGCAATTTACGTACCGATCAAAAGTTATTTTTAAGTTTTATTGACTATATTACAATTAATGTTTCAGAGTTTTTTAGAAATAAAGAACGTTGGCAAACGTTAGAGACGAAAGCACTACCAAAATTACTCGAACAAAATAACGGAAAATTAAAAGTATGGAGTGCCGCTTGCGCTGCCGGTGAAGAACCATATACACTCTCTTTAATTTTATCGAAGCACCTAGCTCCATATCGTTTTGAAATACAAGCAACAGATCTTGATTTTCACATTTTAGAAACTGCAAAACGCGGTCAATATACAGAACGTTCTTTAAAAGAATTACCTGCCGATTTAAAAGAGCGTCATTTCACAAAAGAGAATGATATATATTCATTACACCAAAACATTAAGCAAAACGTGACGTTCAAGCAGCATGACCTGTTAATGCAGTCATTCGATACAAATTACGATTTAATCATTTGTCGCAACGTAATGATATACTTTACTGAAGAAGCAAGGGTAAAACTTTATGAAAAGTTTAGTCGTGCTTTACGAAAAGGCGGCGTATTATTTGTTGGTAGTACTGAACAAATTTTAACACCTGAACGTTATAATCTTCAGCGCTTCGATACATTCTTCTACGAAAAAATATAAAAGAGGTCGTCACAATGTAAAGTGACGACCTTTTTATATAACTCGAATTAAAATAATAGCAACAATCCATACAAAGAGAAAAAGAAACGTCATAGACCATTTATGTTCTTGCATCGTATGTTTCAAAGCCTGTGATAATTGTGTCATATTCATTTCTGCAAGTGCTCTCCATACGCTTGTATCCCGCTCTTTAGCTGTGCGATCTGTAACGCTAATTAATATGGTTTCGTTAGACAATTTCGTTATATAAGCAGTAATAACCGTTACCATTAAATTTATATTTCCTTCTGAAGAATCACTTTCCACTCTAGAAAGGAGTGCACTTACATCTAATAATGGAATATGTACCTTTCTACCAAATGATAGTTGTACTTCAGCGAAATCATACGTTCCATCTAATAAAGGCAGTTCTTTTATATGCGCCTGTTTCACAAGCCCTTGTAAGCTTCTCATTACTTGTTCAAATATTTTATCTGTTTGCTTTCCTTCTCCAGATAACGTATGTAACTTTTTAAAGAGTTGTAATACTGTATCCATCTCTTTAGAAAGCATTTCCTTCATAACCTTTCCATCACCTAAACTCGCAAGTAAAATCCCTATTTCATTATTTTTCGAAATAATCTTAGACTGTCCAGTAAACACTAGATTACTATGCTTTCGTTCTTTCTGGATTTCATGTTCTGAAATAGCTGCAGGCTGTTTTAATGGTTGTAGCGTCTTATTTTCAATTGTCGTACGTTTAATCTCCATCTAAGCGCCTCCACTACTATGAAATTATTAGCCCCATTCTTTATTACTTTTTAAAACTAAAAACAATACGAATAAACCTGACATAATAGCAAATACATTAGAAGCTTGTATTCCCTCGTCACTTTTAGCTTCTTTCTTATCTGCTGGCTCTTCTTTTTTCTCTTTCTTTTTCGAAATGACTTGATTGTTATCTTTATCTTTTTGAGCCTTCGCTTTATTTACTTCCTTGTTGCCTGTGAGAGGCTCTTTTATAACATAAGTAATTCTTTCTTTCTCTTTCAATGGTTCTTTTATAAAATCGTTTACTTTCTCTTCTTTTTTCGGAATTTGAACAACTGGCGGTTTTTCTTCTGGAAGCGGGATTTCTACTTTCGTGTCTTCCTGCTTCTCAGTTTCTTTCTTATCTTCTAATTTATCTTCTAATTTATTTTCTAATTTATTTTCTAATTTATCTTCATTCTCTCGTTCTTCTATCTTTTTATCCTCTTCTGTTTTTTGCTCCAAAACAGAAACGACATACTCACTTGCTTCAATCAATTTATTTCCAGCCGCGTCTACTACCTCTACAAATAGTTCGTATGTCCCATTTGGCAACGCATCCGTTATTTCAAATACCTTTTGCCAATCCATATCGCGCTTATTGTAATCTAATAAAAATGTAATCTCTTTATTTTCTTTTCCTTTTAATGTAACACGAACTTCTTTCACGGCTGATTCTACGTCTGTTGCCTTCACTCGTACACGTATAGAATCGCCTTGTTTTCGTTCGATTACGTTCTCCTTCGCCTCGTCAATCGTAACCTTATGCAACTTCGGCATCTCTTTATCTATTGTTGGCATTTCATTATTTATACGAATAAAAGGGACTTTCACTTCATTTTCTAAGAGCTCTTCTTTCTCATTTTCTTTGTAATTTTGAATGAGCTGAAGGTTCCAATCACCTTGCAAATCAAAAGTCTCGACCTTGTAGTTAGCAATCCATCGCTTCGTTTCCTCTTCATACTTAAACGATAGCATTCTTTCTTGTTCATACTGATCGCCGTTTTTTGGCAAGCGCAAAATACCTTTTATACTTTGAACATTTTTCTCTTTCGGCTCTACAATAACCAGCACTTCTTCGCCAACTTTTAATTCCGGCTTATTTACTGTAATAACCCCTTGATCCGTCTCTATCTTCTTTTCGGTTTCTTGTTCATTTTTTGCTTCTTGTTGTTCCTCTTTATCTTGCTTCATTTCCACTTGTTCTGGCTGTTCTTGAACTTCCTTATTCTCTTCTTCCACATTCACTTCATTTATATTTTGTTCTGGCACATTTTGCTCTTCCGCCTTACTTTGTAGCGGGAAGAGCAAGCACACATGTATGCATAACCAGCTCATTAGAAAAAACTTTACGTTTTTCATCTACTAGCTCAAACTCCTATTTCAACGACTTATAGCGATTTCGTCACTTTTACTCCGAAAAATCCATCTACATTTACAAGTTCACCATACGCCACCAATACATCATTTACATAAATACGAATTGGCTCGTCAATATCTTCATCTAGTACAACCGCTTCATTCTCTTGTAAACTTAAAATATCTTGAATGGTTTTCACTGTGCTTCCAAATACAAATTTCACGTTCATTTCTACATTTTGTAGGATGGATGTGTCCATGTATACTGGTTCCATTTGTTTTACTTCTTTAAATTCAATAGGTTGCGCAACAGGTTCTACAACTTTTTCTTCTTCAATTTCTTCCGTAACAATCTCTTCTTCCACCATTGGATATAGAAGTCTTCTTACCATTTCTTTCGCTTCTGAAATCGGTAAAATTTGATACATTTTTGATTGAAGCAGGTCGCCAATTTCAAGGTTGAACGTAATTTGAACGAGTTCGTCCACTTCCATTGACTCTCCCAAATATTCCATTTCTTCTTTTAAAGTTACAAATTTAACATTTGGTGGCGTCATGTCCATTTTTTCTTGAAACATTTCTGACATCGCCGTTGCAGCATGCCCCATCATTTGGTTCATGATTTCTTTAATACCGCTCAGTTCTAATTCACTAAGTTCTTTCTCTGGATCCACTTCCCCTGTCCCCATCATCATTAAATCTACCATTGTTAAAGCGACATCTTTCGTAAATACGAATACATTCTCATTCTTTAGTCCTTCAACAAAATCAACATTTAAAATAACAAACGGGACTGGTACTCCATCATAATGACGAACATTGATTGCTTCTACATTTGGTGTACTAATTGAAACTGGCTGATTTAAAAGCGTTGACAATACTGTTGAAGCGGAACCAATTGAAATATTTGCAATTTCACCAAGGACATCTTTCTCTTCTTGCGTTAAATGCTCTTTTTCAACTGGTTCTTCTACAATCTCAGTTTCCACTACTTCTGCTGGCTCGTCTTGCTCTTCTACTTCACCAGATAATTGCATTAATTTATTTATCATTTGTTTCGCATGTTCAATTGAAACAATTTGCACAAGTTTAGAGTTTACAAGATTATCTATCTTTAAATCAAACGATACTTTAACAATCGTTTGATTTCCATCGATTTCCGAGATTTTCTCCATTTCTTCCGATAGCTTTACAACTTTAATTGTCGGCGGAGACATATCTACTGTATCTTGGAAGAATTCAGACATAGATGTAGCTGCGAACCCCATCATTTGATTCATCGCTTCTTGTACAGCACTTAGCTCTAATTCACCAAGTTCTTTTCCGTCCTCCACCTCACCTGTTCCCATCATCATTAAATCAGCAATGGATAATGCAACATCTTGCTTAAGGACAAGAAGGTTTTCCATATCTAATCCTTTTGTAAAATGAATGTTTAGTACAACGTGTGGAACTTCGACGTCGCTTGAATCATATAAATCTACCAATTCGATGCGAGGAGCAGTAATGCTTACTTGCCTATTTAAGATTGTTGATAATACAGTCGAAGCTGAACCAAATGATATATTTGCAATTTCGCCAAGAATATCGCATTCTTGAGGCGTTAAATGCTCATTTTCTTTTTCTAGCACAATTGTGCTCGTATCCCCTTTTGTGTGTTGCTCAGGCATTTCCTCTGCCTCCTCATTTCTGTTTTTCTATCAAATGATATAAACTCTCATTTTATTTTAACAAACTTATTATATAAAACGTTAATATGTATTTATTCCTATTTTCAGATTAGTAACGATTAACCAAAAAGCTCCCCAATTGTATACAAGTGGGGAGCTTTCCTTCATTCCTATTATAAACCTTCTGGGTTTAAAATGAGGACCACTCGTCCATCACCGAGAATTGTCGCACCAGAGAAATAATTAGAACTCTCTGCAAAGAAGTCACCTAATGACTTTAAGACTATTTCTCTTTGACCGATAATTGTGTTTACAATAAGTCCATAGCTGCGATGTGTATTACGAACAATTAACACAGGAACCATTTGACCATCATATGACGCAAACGCCTCATCTGCTGTTTTCTCACCAAATACCGTACTTAAATGCTTCACTTCAATAATTTGATTACGGTAATTTAACACATCTTTTCCTTGTATGGATTGGATGTCTTCTCTCTTAATTCGAATTGCTTCAACAATATTACCAAGAGGTAAAGCATAACGTTTATCATTCGTTTGAACAAGCATAGATTGTATAATAGACAACGTTAATGGAAGTTCAATTCTGAATGTACTGCCTTTACCTTCTTCAGAATCAATAATTAAATGTCCACCTAAACTATGGATTGTATGTTTCACTACATCTAATCCAACCCCACGCCCAGAAAGGTCTGATACAACTTCAGCTGTACTAAATCCTGGTTGGAAGATCAAATCAAATATTTCACGGTCTGTTAATTTATTTGCCTCAGATTCTGTTACAACACCATTTTTAATCGCTTTTTCTAATACTTTCCCTTTATGAATTCCATTTCCATCATCCGTAATTTGAATTACGACATGATTTCCACTATGGAACGCTTCTAATTTAATTGTACCTGTCTCATTTTTACCTGCATCACGACGTTGTTCAACAGTTTCAACCCCATGATCAATTGCATTACGAATTAAATGAACAAGCGGATCACCGATTTCATCAATAACAATTTTATCGACTTCAGTATCTTCACCTGTAATTTGTAAATCGATTTTTTTCCCTAAATCTTTCGCTAACATACGTACCATACGCGGGAAACGATTAAAGACTGTTTCAATCGGCACCATACGCATGTTTAGAAGTACATTTTGAATATCTTTTGAAATATCACCTAATCGATTTAAATGCTCAATTAATTCTTTGTTTTGAATTGCTTGTGCCAATTCATCTATACGACCACGCTCAATTACACTTTCTTCAAACATGTTCATTAATCTTTCAATTTTTTCTAATTGAACACGTATGGAACGATTTTCTACTTTACCATTTTTCGTTTTTGCAGTGCTTTTAGCTGGTGTAGCATTAGCAGATTGTTTAGATACTTCTTTAGTTGATTCCACATGCGTAGCCGCTTGTATAACTTCTTGTACGACTTCTTGTGTAACCAATTTTTCCGAAACTACTTCTTTTGATGTATGTCCTTGCTTCACTTCTACTTTCTCAATTTCAGAAACATGAAGCACTACTTGTTTTAATTCTTCTTCACTTTGATCAGTATCCATAAATACTGTGAACTCAAACCCAAAAGCATCTGCTTCAATTTCTTCAATACTAGGAACTGTTTTTTTTACATTACCTACATTTTGTAGCGCTTCAATACACATAATCGCACGTACTGCTTTTAAAATAGCTTGTTGCTCAACAGTTATATGCACTTCATGTGAAGCTGCATCATCGTTATTTATGGTTTCTTGTTCTATATGTTCAGTAGGAATTTCTATATTGCCGTTCAATAATGCTTCTAATTTCTGTTTCGTTGCAACTACATCAATATTGCCCATGCCACCTTGCTGCACATCTGCAACCATCTTCTCTAAATTATCAATGCACTCAAAAATCACATCAATAATCTCCGCATTTACAACTATATTCCCATGACGAATTTCATCTAAAACGTTTTCCATTTTATGCGTTAAATCCGCCATTTCCGTAAATTCCATACTCGCTGACATACCTTTAAATGTATGAGCTGAGCGGAATATTTCTCCCACAACATCCATATCAGTAGGATTTTGTTCTAAAGTTAGCACATTTTCATTTAGCGATTGTAAATGTTCTTCTGATTCCTCAAAAAATATATTTAATAGATCTGTTTGCATTTTAATCCCCTACCTGTCTAACAAACATTTCATTCATGTATAACAATTTAGTGTTTTAAAACGAGAAAAAAGGGGGCCACACGCATATCCGCTATCAATGTTTAGATTCCTTGTGGCACCCCTTCTATATTAGCTGTTTGCTACTTTTGTTAAAGCTTCAATTACGCGATCTGCTTGGAATGGCTTTACAATAAAGTCTTTTGCCCCACCCTTAATTGCATCTAATACCATACCTTGTTGTCCCATTGCAGAACAAATAACAACTTTTGCACTTGCATCAATTTTAATAATTTCTTTTAATGCTTCAAGTCCGTCCATTTCTGGCATAGTAATATCTAATGTAACTATATCAGGTTGAAGTTCTTTATACTTTTGAATTGCCTCTACTCCATTTTCCGCTTCTCCGATTACTTCAAATTCAGAATTACTTTTTAATAAGTTTTTAATCATTGTTCGCATGAACATCGCATCGTCTACAACTAAAATTTTATGTGCCATTCTTTTTGATTCTCTCCTTCTATGTATAAATATATCTTAATATTTAACCTTATCATTCTCACTCATTATACAAAATAAAATGATAAAATTTAATATTTTTTTAAAAGAATTTTCGTATTTTTATTATTTTATTATTAAAATGATAATATACTATTCTTTTATATAAATGACAACGCGACGGTTTTTTTCCCAATTTTGCGGTGAATCATTTGGTACAACTGGTTTTGTGTCTGCATATCCTACCGCAGCTAACCTTTTATCATCGACATTATACACTTCGATTAAGTGGTGAATCATATTTGCTGCTCGTGCGGAAGATAATTCCCAGTTTGAAGGGAATTTGTCGTTATGAATAGGTCTACTGTCTGTATGTCCTTCTACAACAATGGGATTTGGTACCGATTGGAAAAACCCAACTAATTGACTTATTATCTCTTTCGCTTCTGGTTTAACGTTCGCGTCACCTGTATCAAATATTAAATTATCTACTATAACAACGCTTACTCCCGTATCCTCTCGATATACATTCACTTGACTAATACCGTTATTATCTACATATGCTTTTAACTTCTTATATAATTCATCCATTCTTTTTTTCGAAATCATTTTTTCATCATTTTTTTCATGCGAAATATCTGGTATTGTATTTTCCATTACTTTTGCATCTACTTGCTCCGTATCACTAAACTTTTCAAGCATCTTTGACAATTTTACTGCATCCTGCTTTGAAGTAGCAACTAGTAATACAAAGAAAGTTAATAATAACATCGTTAAATCTGTAAAAGTCGTCATCCAACGAGGCGATCCCTTTTGCGGTCGTTTCATCATCACCATACCACTCCTTGCAATATTAGGCTGCTCGTTTTACTTTTTTTATCTTTGTTTCGTATACATACGTATCCAGTTTCAACTTTAATTTAGACGGAATTTGTCCACGATACAATTCTGAAATTGCTTCAATAACAAACTTCTTCTCTGTATATAAATCCTCAATCCCTCTATACACTTTTTCAGCAAGTGGGATTGCAATCATATTTGCAAGTACAGATCCATACAATGTCGTTAACATCGCAACTGCCATCCCGGTACCAATTTGCGATGTGTCTTGCAAGTTTTGAAGCATAATGATAAGACCAATTAAAGTCCCTATCATACCCCAAGCAGGAGCGAAATCACCAATTTTATCTAATAACGCCGCTCCTTTTCTTAACTCATACACTTCCGTTTCAACATCTTTCATTAACACTTCTTTTAATTCCTCTTCATCGTAACCACTTAACATTAACCGAATTCCTTTTTGAATAAAAGGGTTGTCTACTTGCTCTCCATCAACTTCTAAAGAAAGCAGACCGTGTTTTTTAGACTTTTTCGAAAAATCAACAAACAAATCCGTTAACTGTTCTAAATCTTCTTCTCTTCTATGTAAAACAGTAAAAATACTTTTCGTATATTTTTTTATTTCTCCAAATCGATATGCCACAACAATTGTCGCTGTTGTTCCCCCTATAACAATTAAAATAGATGAAACATCTAAAAAGTTTTTAAAAGCTTTTATTCCGCCTCCGCCAAGCATAATTGCCGCTATTACAATAGCAAAACCTACTATTATGCCCACTGGGCTAGAAATATCAAACTTCCTTTTTTTTCTTTCTGGTCTAGCAAACACTTGATTTTCGTCTCCCATATTCCTGCCCTTCCTTTTCATTTTTATAAAACATTTTTTTATTTTAATAATGCGTTTTCACATATAATGTTTATTATACGCTTATCATCTATTTATCGCAATATACTCATAAAATTGACACATTTCATTTCCATATTAGAATTGTAGTATGGAAATATGAGGAGGATCACGATGGAACATAACATTTTACAAGTCATTGCACTAGCAGAAAAACTAAAATATGAAATGCGACATAGCTGGCTTTCTAACGGACGTCAAGAAAGCGTTGCTGAACATACGTGGCGCATGTCTTTAATGGCCATTTTAGTTGAACCTTATTTAGATCAAAAAGTAAATATTGAAAAATTACTTAAAATGGTGATTATTCACGACCTAGTCGAAGCAGAAGCTGGTGATATTCCTGCTTTTGATACAATGAATAGTCATGAATTACAACTACAAAAACAAATAAATGAACAAGAAGCAATTTTAAATATTAAACGAACATTAAAAGGTTCTCTCGGCGAGGAATTATATGATTTATGGATGGAGTTTGAAGCGAAAGAAACGTACGAAGCAAAAGTTGCTAACGCACTTGATAAGCTTGAGGTAAAAATTCAGCATAACGAAGCTGATATTGATACGTGGCTGCCAATTGAACATAAAATGACATTCCAAGTAGCAAAGCATACAAACTTTGATTCTTTCCTATCTAAATTACAAAAAATCATTGAGCAAGATGGTGAAAATAAATTATTAGCTGCTGGCATTGACGTTGAAGCTTGCAAGCAATAATGAAATAAGACACTCAGCACGAGTGTCTTATTTCATTATTGTTGATACAGCCTGCTTGTAAATAAGTTGTTGTTTTCCATCAACTAACATTAAAACGGTAAATTTGTCTATTGCAACAATTTCTCCTACTATTCTAACGCCACTCTTTAAAAAAATTGTAACAATACCTTTTTCTTCTTTTATTTGTTTATATAGCTCTTCTTGTAAATGTTCCAAATACATCTCTCTCCTTTTTCATTGAATATCTTAATATAAAAAACTACAAATTTTTTATTTATGTACTTTATCTTTTACATTCATAAACTTATTAATAAGTATATCTAAATCTCGGCTAAATAACAAAACTTTATCATGATCCAATCCATGTCTAGCAACAAGTTGAATTAGCTCTTTCTTTTTGTTTTCTATTTTATTTTTTAATTGTCCCATCTCCATCTCTTCACTAAAACTCCCTTTTCCCATAATATTACTTGTAAAATTATAGTACAAATTCTCTCATAAAAAAATATAAAAATGGTTTTTATTACAATTTTTATATTTTTTTATGAACAAATCGCAAAATATATAACGATTCATCTCCATATCCGTAGCTCTATATACAATTAGAATGACCATACAGGCGTTTGTCTAATTACAAAAGAGACTGGCTCCTTTTCTATACAAAAAACATACTGTATATAGTAGTCCATGAATTATATAGATTAACTTACTCAAAAGGAGGAACACATATGAGTTATGGTGGAAGTTGCGCTGGTTTCGGCGGTGGATTTGCTTTGCTTATCGTACTATTCATCCTTCTAATCATCATCGGATGTAGCTGTTGGGGTGGCGGCGGATACGGATACTAATATATCCTATCCTTAACAAATGAACAAAAAACTATAAGAAAACAGCTCATATTTGAGCTGTTTTTTCATACTTTCGTATGAAATTATGTCCCTCTTTTTTCTGATTTCAACTCATAAAAAAATGTTTACTATGAAATAAGAAGCATTTTTACTTAGGAGGATTACAATGATTAAAGGCCTTTACGAAGCACATTTACCTGTACGTAACTTAGAAGTATCAATATCTTTTTATGAATCACTTGGACTAAAATTATATAAAAGAGGAGATGATATTGCTTTCTTTTGGATTAAAGAAAATGAAAGCTGGCTCGGCCTTTGGGAAGGCACAGAATACAAAGTGAATTATCATCCCTCTTTACGACACATCGCCTTTCAAGTAAGTTTACATGATTTAGAAAATGCGATTCATTGGCTAAATCAAAAAGGAATTTCAGCACGAAAAGACTTTGGAATGGAACCAATTGAACCAATTGTTTTTCCTGAATTAGCACATGCCGCTGTATACCACTATTTGATTCTATTTGGGCCATTTACATTTTTATCTTTTTGACTCGCA
Source organism: Bacillus sp. TE9106W (assembly GCF_054062215.1). NCBI lineage: Bacteria > Bacillati > Bacillota > Bacilli > Caryophanales > Bacillaceae > Bacillus > Bacillus sp. TE9106W. The sequence continues at coordinate 157,807 of NZ_JBSSFA010000006.1, read as the reverse complement.
TTGCTACATCATTTTTCGATCCGGCTTCATTTTCTTATAAAACAATGCTCATACGTGCTGAAGAACGCGCGCAATTCAACGCTTGGAGTAACTTTTGTACAAGCGGAGCTTTCATTATCGGTCCAGCTCTTGCTGGAATACTTCTCACCACGCACTCAGCAACCTTTGTTATTTACTGCAACTCACTTTCCTTTCTACTTTCTACCATTCTCATTTACTTCTTGCCAAACATTGCATTACAAACAAAGCAAAACGAAGAAGTTGCAAATACTTTCGTACAAACATTACGAAATGATTGGAAACAAGTTTTTTCATTTGCTCGAACAGAAACTTACATTATTCTCATATTCGTTTTATTTCAAGCGACTATGCTTGTCGCTATGGCACTCGATTCACAAGAAGTTGTTTTCACAAATCAAGTACTGCTTTTATCCAACATGGAATATAGCATGCTTGTTAGTATAACTGGTGCAGCTTACGTTTTCGGTTCATTTCTTGTTTCTCTCTTTGCTAAACGATTACCGATTCAATATTGTATCGGATTCGGTATGATTTTTACAGCAATAGGCTATGTAATTTTCGCCTTTTCAAATTCATTTCTCGTCGCAGCAGGCGGTTTTATTTTACTTGGAGTTTCTTCATCATTTGCTGGTACTGGCTTTATAACATTTTATCAAAATAACATACCTGTACATATGATAGGACGTATTGATAGCGTGTTTGATTCCATAAAAAGTTTTATCCAAGTCTTTTTCATTTTAGCAATTGGAGCATCCGCACAATTTCTTTCCGTCCAAATTACTGTAATAAGTAGCTCGTTACTCATTCTTTTCCTTTCCTGTTTATTAGCAATCCAGGTAATGACGTCTTCACGAGAAAAATATTTTAAAGCTACAGAATCGTCATTAGAATACTAACTAAAAAATAAAAAGCGGCTATTATGCCGCTTTTTATCCCACATTAAATAGCAGTAAGATCCCCCACTTTATGTTAAAATATGTATTGGATCTAATTATGTAGGAGGGCTTTTTTGAATACTATATTCATTTTCATATGTATTATATTAGTAGCTTCTATTTTACAAACAAGTACAGGTTTTGGCTTTTCTATTATGGCAACACCTTTCTTACTCATGTTATTTCTACCACAAGAAGCTATACAAATAAATATTATTTTATCATTAATTATTTCTATATCACTCATTTGGAAAATAAGAATGGACATTGATTTTATTCTACTGAAAAGATTAATTTTCGGAAGTATAGTTGGTGTTCCTTTTGGTATTTTCATTTTCATTTCCATTAACATCAACACGTTTAAATTAGCAATTAGCATCCTGCTCTTACTATTAACATTAATGCTAATCTGTAACTTTAAGATTCAATCAACAAAATCTAGAGATTTCTTAGTGGGCGGATTATCAGGTCTTTTAACAACAAGTATCGGTATGCCGGGACCACCCCTTTTACTGTACTTTACAGGAACTGATACGAAAAAAGAGAAGCTAAGAGCAACTACTTTAGCTTTTTATCTATTTATATATTTCATTAGCCTACTAACTCAAATACTCTTTACTGGCACAAACAAAACGATTTGGGAATCAAGTTTTTACGCTATTCCAATCGTATTTCTAGGTTTGTATATAGGTCAAATTATTTTCAAATGGCTTAATCAACGGATTTTCAAAATATTTACGTATATTCTTTTGAGCTGCACAGGTATATATCTTCTTATTGAAAGTTTGCATTTGTTATAGAAGGTGCTTTAGTTTGTGCCATAACAGATGGGTTTTAAATGAAGTATCGTCGTTATATTTTTAAACATGATAACGATAAAAAAGCGGCTATTATGCCGCTTTTTATGTTCAAATTAAATATTTTAAAACTAGAAGCCCACCTATCGCTATTACAAACACATTGAAAAAAATCAGCCAACCTTTTTCAAAATCTTTATATCTCTCTTCTTTCACTCCACGTTGTTTTAGCTTCTCAATTACGTTTTTCAATTCTTGTTCATGCTCGGTACTTCCTAATTGTATATAGTTATTATCTATAGTAATTCCATATACATTCTTCATTTTTTTATGTCGCGAAACTGCTTGAATTGAGTTAATTAGCACATTGTACTCATTTATTTTTTTGAAATAACAATCTAACGATTTAATTCGTAATCTTGTATTTGTTAAAACAATGTAATAGTAAAAGGTAGCACCTGCCGTGAATATATTCGGTATAACTTTAGAATTTACAAGACTTCCTTCTTCCACTAATATTTCATATTCGATTTTTTCTCCTTCTTGTAACTCTTTACGAACTGATTCTTCCAACATTTGCATCGTTAATTTCTTCAATAACTCCCCGTTTTTCACATAATACTTATCTATATTGATAGACTCATTTGCTTCTTTCTCTAAACGTGTAATCTCTTCCTCTGAATATTGGAGTTCATTTAACATAGATAATAATCTTTTATCCATATTACACACTCCCTTTCCACAGTTTTTGAATTTTTTTCTTCCCACGAGAAATTCGATTGTATATGTAATCCACCGTTACTTTTAATTCTTTCGCAATATCGTCAATGGAATATCCATCAATATACCTCTTTAAAAAAATATATCGATCTTTCTTATTTAAATCTTGAACTATTTCCATAATCTCTTCTTCTTGTTCTATTTCATACCTATCATGGACACCTGTATCTATTTCTACGTCTTTATCGATTTTATTCTCTTTATATACTTTCTTTTTATATTCCAGTGCCTTTAATTTAGTAATACCAATCATCCAAGATTTTAAGTTCCCCTTGTCTATATCAAATTGATCGATATGAAACCAAATGACAGTAAATACATCGTTATAACAATCATCCACATATTGTTTCTCCATAGGGGTACTTAATGATTTATGAATAATGTACAAAATTAATTTTCCATATTGATCAATCACTTCTTTCAAAGCATCTTGATCGCGTTTTTTCATAGCTATAATTAAATCCTCTTCAGAATTGAAAATCATAAGCATCTTCCTTCCTCAATTCCCCTTTAGCAGCTGCCTTTACTTACTATTGGCATTTCATTCTCATTTTCTATCACTTTTGTAAAAAATTATTAATTTTTATTTCTATGTATATGATAACAAACAAAATACCTAAGTTCAGAAAGTAGTATCTACATTCTAAACTTAGGTATTAACAATTAAACTATTTATTTATACTAACGTTCCATCACAAATCTCTGTTACGTTTTTAAAATATTGCAAGTTCTCCTTCGCTTCAGCTTCATTAAATAAATTGAGTTGCTTCATTTATATTTATTCGAAGACGATCACCTTTCTCCTCCAAAAAAGGCAAACCTACATCACAGGTTTGCCTCTTTACTCATTTCTTATTTAATCCTTTCTCATTTAAAAACTCTTTCATGTGCATTCTTTTTTCTTTAGACATAAACGAACTCATTGATTCCGTCCATGTTACGCTTTTCTTGTTTGATGATCTTTCTTTATAATACGCGCTCATCGTTTCATCGTATTCATTTAATAATTCATCATATTTCTTTTCATCATATCCATTTTCATGAAGGATTGCTGCTACTGGTAAGCGTGGTTTTACTCCATGATCTTCATCTGGTACACCGACTGTCATTCCGAATACAGGATATACTTTATCCGGTAAATGAAGCAATTCGCTCACTTCTCTCGGATTATTACGAATACCACCAATATAACAAATACCGTATCCTAACGATTCTGCTGCTAACGCTAAGTTTTGCGCAAAAAGTGAAGCATCTACCGTTGCTACGATAAAGTCTTCTACTCCTTCATGCTTTATCTCTGTACCATGTTTTTCACATGCCATTTCAAGTCGTTTTAAATCTGCACAACAAACAAAGAATGCTGCGCAATCTTTCACATGTCGATTTCCAGACAACTCTGCTAGTTTAGCCTTTAAGTCTTGATCGGTTACATATATAACAGAATAGGCCTGTACAAAATGAGAGGACGCAGCATGCTGCCCAGCTTGCACCATTCTTTCTACTACATCTTTCGGAATGGACTCTTCTTTATATTTACGAACTGAAACGTGTTGCTCCATTTTATGTATCATTTCATTCATGAAAATCACTCCTTTTTTCTCTTCCTAATGAGAAATTAACATATCTTTTTCAATATTCACAACTTATAAGCACAAAAAGAGCAATTCTTTTTGAATTGCCCTTTTTTAAAACGTCTATCAATACGGTAAATGAAATTATATCGACGATAATTTAAATATATCAACGATTCCTTACACTATATCAACGATTTTTCGAATATATCGTCGATTCGACAAGGAATATCGACTTACCGACAAATAACGACAAACTCACACCAAATTATTTCTTATCTTATTACGCCGCTTTCAATACTTTAACACCTTTTACGATATTCCAAATAAAGTAGTAAATTCCTACAAGAATGAACACTGCATATGTGATCATCATTCCAATTCCAGCACCGTCAGATTGATTGAATCCTAAACCGTATATTCCTGATATTGCTAATCCTCCGAATAAGATTGCGTACGGGAAAATATGTGACCAAAATGCTTTTTTCGCGTGGTATTTCACTTCATCTTCCGCAACGAAGTACACGATAATTGGTAGTAAAAATGGCGCAAAAAAGATACTAAAGTAACATAGTGAAGATAATATATTATTTCCTTTCATCCGATTCACCTCTAAATAGTTTTGTTACCTTCATTATGTCAGGAATCCACTCTAGAAACTATCGCTTTACCTTTCATGAACATGACACATTTGTAAGATTTCGCTCAAAAAATCCCGCCTAGAATGCTAGGCGGGATCACTTTCACTATATTCGATTCATAAACCAATATTGCGTAATAGCTAAATACTCTCGTATATTCGATGGAATGACAATTCGCTTCGGTGTTGCGGCCGGAAGACCTTCTAATTGTAAACCTTGTTTTGCTGCTATTTTTTTCGCTCTAAACATATGGAAATCGTTTGTTACGATCATTCCTTTTTTCATATTGTCCGGAATTAAAGGTTTTGAGAATTTTATATTTTCATCTGTACTCGTTGACTTATCTTCCATAATAATGCGGTCTTCTGCAATATTTAGTTTCATTAATTCATTTTTCATTGCTAATGCTTCTGAAATATCTTCTCCTTTTCCTTTCCCTCCAGACACAATAGCAATTGCTTTCTCATGTGATTTCAAATACTCAGCTGCTTTATCGATACGATATTGCAATGAGTACGATGGTTTCGTTCCGTTTACTTTCGAGCCTAATACAATGATATAATCCGCATCATAGGTGGCATTCATTTGCCCGTGCTTATAAATGTTATATTGTAAAAACCCCATATAAACGGCGCAAACCATTATAATTCCTATCATATACTTAATTATTTTCTTTTTTTTCATATCCGTATACTCCTATGTTCTTTGCTTCTTTCATGATAATATCCATTTATTTGTTTGTATACAGACAAATTCCAATTCACCCTAATTTATCCTCTAAAAAGTAATATTTATATTCCTTTCGGGAACAGTAAGTACAACTTTGCACGAAGGAGTGTCTCTATTGCTTCTCTTTTTATGTAACGTATCGTTCTTTTTTATCTTATTTTTACTATCACTTAAGATGCTTGGTAAATCAGCTTTAGCACAACTAACTCCTCATGATTTTGGTGCTATTATCTTTTTATCTTATTTAGCTTTTCAGGCCATACCAGTCTCTGGTGCTTTGCAAGCTTTTCTCGGTATGGTCGTTATTACATGTTTGCATTTAATCCTTACAAAATTAAGCCTATTCAACAAACTAAATCGTTTTATTCTCGGGCACCCCATTATTTTAATTAAACATGGTGACATTATTTTTGAGAACTTACAAAAAAGTAGATATCCCATTGCTGAATTACTTTCTAACCTTCGCGTCGCAGGATACCCAAGTGTTCATGAAATTGAATACGCTATTTTAGAAGCAAATGGAGCCATTAGTATTTTACCAAAGCGTGAACTTGTCCCATTAACTCCGAAAGATTTGAACATAGATGTTAAGTATGCGGGATTACCAATTGCCCTTATTGTTGATTCGCAAATTCAATACGATAACTTAAAGTTAATTCATAAGGACGAAAAGTGGTTATATAAAGAATTAAAAGAAAAAGGAATTACAAACATTAAAAATGTTGCCTTTGCTTCTGTTCAAGAAATTGATGGATCTTTTGCTATTAGTTTAAAAAAATAAAAAATCCCCTTACTTGCTCAAGGGGATTTTCTTCATTATATTACTTCCTTCTCTCCTGCCATGTTTAATGGAACAGGATGTTTCATACGATTCATCGTAAATAAGATAATCGCTGTTATTACTTCAGCTACTGGCATAACGAGCCAAATTCCGTTTATCCCAAATAACTTTGGCATAATCCATAATAATGGAATAATAAATAGTAGCCCTCGGCTCATTATAATCAGTATTGATTTCTTCGTTTGTCGTACTGATTGGAAGTACTCTCCATACACAATGTTATAGCCTAAAAATACGTATTGGATAAAGAACAAACTAATACCTGTTAATGTTAACTCCAATAATTGTGGAGATTGGACATCAAATAGCCCAATAATATATTTCCCGAAGAATAATCCGACAATTATCGCAACGCCGCCAAGTACAACTGCAATTTTCACAGCAAACTGTAATCCTTCACGTAATCTTTCTGATAAATTTGCACCGTAATGGAAACTAGCAATTGGTTGCAATGCAGCACCTACACCGAAGAATAATAGTAATGTCATAGCATGAATGCTGTTTACCATCGCATAGGAAGCTACTCCTACTTCTCCTGCATATTGAACGAATGCTATATTAAAACCAATCGTTACGATTGCCACTGTACTTTCTGTTATAAAGCTCGGAAAACCGATTATCATAATTTGTTTAATCGTATCCCATTCAAAATGGAATTTCGTCCACTTTAAAATACTACTTTTTCTAAAGAAATGCGTTAATAATACAAGGAAACCAATTGCTGCCGAAAGAATAGTTGCTGAAGCAGCTCCTGTTACGCCCCATCCAAAAATAAAAATAAAAATATAGTCAAACACTATGTTTAATATAGCTGTTACAACAAGACCTGCCATTGCTAAATTAGGATTTCCATCATTTCGTATAAATGTACTTAAAATATTTTCTAAAACGTATATCATTCCAAATGTTAATAACACGTGTAAATAATCTAGCGCATACGGTAAAATCACTTCATTTGCACCGAATAAATACGCTAAATCTTCTATTCTCCATAAGCAAATCGCTGCTAAAATACCTACGATAATGACTGCCACTGTCATCGATTGAGTAAAAATAGACCTTGCTCTTTCTATTTTATTTTCACCTAGCGCAATGGAATATAACGTTGCCCCGCCCATTCCAATCCATAATGAAATAGAGAAGAAAATTGAAAATGCTGGAATAGCCACGTTTACTCCTGCTAATCCGTTCGCTCCAACTCCCCTACTAATCATAACCGCGTCAATCACAATATTAACTGACATTAATACCATTCCGAGAACGGCTGGTATTAAATAAGTAATAAATAAACTTTTAATTGGTTTTTCTCTTAATTTTTCTGTTACTTCCATACTATTTTGCTCCTTTTTTCAATGCTCTGTTCACAGTTTAAACCTTCAAGTAACTTGAAGGTCAAGAGAGAATTAAAAAATAGGTAACTGAATTATATTAATGAATGTAAATTTGTCATCAGTTCAAAGGTTTTCACCTTATTTTTTCACTACAGGAATTTGAATTTCTGTTACTTGCTCATCTGGATTTTCTGTTACAGACCAATCAATCAATGCAATCTCAATCGCATCTCCGTCTATTTCATATCCTTCTTGATCAATGTATTTCATTAACTTCTTATATGTTTCATCAGTTTCTTCATATGGCCCATGATGATATACACAGGCAAACATACCTTCTTTAATTTCATCTGAACGATGTACTTGAAAAGGCATGTAATCCAAAAGAATAAACACACTGCTATATGCTTGAAACTCATTTTGCATTAATCCTTTTTTCGCAACAGTTACACCGATATCTCCAGAAAATAAGCTATCATCCATTTGCCTCATATTTTTTTGCAACGAATGAATGTAGTACTCAAACATATCGTCCGTTGTATTTGGAGCAACCGCAATTGCTGTAATTTTTCGCCGCGGGATCTCTTTCATTACCATTTGTTCAGCTTTTGCTTTTGTGGCTTCCTTAATCAAATGAATTCTATGCTCCATTTTCGCCAAAGCGTACTCAATTTCTCTTTGTTTTTTCAACATCATTTCTTGTTGTTTTTCCAGTAAATTCAGTGCGTATGCTGGATTTCTTTCATCAATATATTTCTTAATTTCCTTTAATGGAATATTTAATTGGCGTAAAAATTTTATCGTATCTAATAGTGAAAATTGATCGATTGTGTAATAGCGATAATTTGTTTGTGGGTCCACAATGGACGGATGAAATATTCCTTTTTCATCATAATAACGTAAAGTAGATTCCGCTATATTATGCATTTTTGCCATTTCTCCAATTGTAAAACGTTTATTTAATAACATCTTTTATTCCCTTCCATTCCTATTTACTTCATTATATGTTCATTTTATCTTCAAAACAAAAAAAGAATTCCCATACGAGAATTCTTTTTATTCATTATTACACCTCTATTATTATAGGAAGGATCATCGGCTTTCTTTTCGTATTCGTATATATATACTTCCCTAAAGCTTCTCTTACTTCTCTTTTCAAAATACCCCAGCTATTCACTTTCTCTTTCTTTAAATTATTAATCGTAATAACAGCTAATTTATTTAATTCCTTCAAAAATTCTTCTGAATCACGAACATAGACAAATCCACGAGATATAATATCCGGACCTGAAATTATATCTCCATCCGCTTTATTAAAAGTAATAACTATAACGAGCATTCCATCTTCTGAAAGTTGTTTTCGATCACGTAATAAGGCATTTCCAACATCACCAATTCCTAATCCATCTACATATATATTTCCTGCCTGTATTTTTCTAGATTGAATTGCCACTTCATTACTTATATCTACAACATCTCCATTACGAACGATAAAAATATTCTCTTTTTCAACTCCAATTGATTCTGCTAACAAACTGTGATGATGTAGCATTCTAAATTCTCCATGAATAGGGATAAAATATTTTGGCTTCATTAAAGTGAGCATCAATTTCAACTCTTCTTGGTATGCATGACCGGATACATGTACTCCAGTCGAACTACCTGATCCGTAAATTACTTTTGCTCCTAATGCGAATAAATTATCTATAATTCGTGAAACGTTACGTTCATTTCCCGGAATAGGCGTTGCCGCTATAATAACCGTATCTTCTGGTAAAACATCCACTTGCCTATAGTTTCCACTAGCTAACCGCGCTAAAGCTGCCATTGGTTCTCCTTGGCTTCCTGTACAAAGGATTGCTACCTGCTTTGGATCTAAACGATTTACCTCATTTGCTTCAATTAACATACCATCTGGAATATTTAGATACCCTTTCTCTAGAGCAACTTCTACTACATTTACCATACTTCTCCCGAGCAAAGCCAGTTTTCGATTTGTTTTTATACAAGCTTCAACTATTTGCTGAACACGATTCACATTAGAAGCAAAAGTAGAAATAATCACTTTCCTATTTGCTTTCATAAATATTTCTTCTATCCGCTCCCCTACCGACCTTTCTGATGGAGTAAATCCTGGTCGTTCTGCATTTGTGCTTTCAGATAGTAAAGCTAGCACGCCTTCACTACCTATTTTAGCCATTTTATGAATATCAGGCTGTTGGTTATTTACTGGTGTTAAATCAAATTTAAAATCACCTGTATGTACTACAGTACCTTCTGGTGTATGGAAAGCAATACCGAGGCAATCTGGAATGCTATGATTCGTTTTAAAAAAAGTCGTCTTAATAGAACCAAAATCAATTTCTGATTCTGAATGAATAACGATTAATTCTGTATCATTTTGAAGGTTATGTTCCTTTAATTTAATTTCAATTAAACCTAACGTTAACTTCGTCGCATAGATTGGTACGTTTAGTTGTTTTAAAAAATATGGTATTCCGCCAATATGATCTTCATGTCCATGCGTTACTACTAATCCGCGAATTTTTTCTTTATTTTCTTGTAAGTATGTGACGTCTGGAATGATTAAATCAATTCCTAATAAACTTTCATCTGGAAATTTAGATCCGCAATCAATAACGACAATATCATTTTCATATTGAATAGCATACATATTTTTCCCTATTTCATTTACTCCGCCTAAAGCAACGATAGACAAGTTGTTTTTTAATGACTTCAAATTATATGCCCTCCCTTTCACAGTTATAATTCGTGAAATCGTATTTAGGCTTTATTATTTGTAATAGAAAAGGACTTCATACTATTTCATACATATAAAATTCACATGCTACTCTTATACCTATATCCCCAATAACACAAGTTCTTCGTAAAAAAGCTCCCATTTTTTCATTGATTTTTTGTAAAATCTATTATATATTAATTACAGGTTCAAATTACGAGTTCAAAAGAACTTGTAATCAGACCTTTTGTTTAATGGGTTTTACATATTTTCATTAGGCAAATTCCGAGAAATCGTATGATAAAAATAAAAATGATGAGGAGAGGATCCGATGGAATTCGAATTTTTCTTTCAAATTGCACTTATTTTATTAAGTACAAAGCTTGCTGGTGATCTTAGTGTTAGATTAGGCCAGCCTTCTGTACTCGGTAAATTAATTGTCGGTATCGTTATCGGTCCAGCTGTATTGGGTTGGATTGAAAATTCAGAACTTCTAACACAATTAAGTAATGTTGGGGTTATTCTTTTAATGTTTATGGCCGGTCTTGAAACAGACTTAGAGGAATTAAACGCAAATCGTAATTCTTCTTTAGCTGTTGCACTTGGAGGTATCATTCTTCCATTCGTAGGTGGTTACGTTTCTGGTCTTATTATCGGAATGGAACAAGGAAATGCTGTATTTTTAGGATTACTTCTATGTGCGACTAGTGTTAGTATTTCCGTTCAAACACTTCGCGATTTAGGCAAGATGAAAACACGTGAAAGTACAACTATGCTTGGCGCAGCTGTATTTGATGACATTCTTGTTGTTATTCTATTAGCATTTGCAATGAGCTTCTTAGGTACAGACGATGTTAACTTAACAATGGTTATCTTGAAGAAAGTTGTATTCTTCGCTTCTATTATTTTAATCGGATGGAAAGGTGTTCCTGCGATTATGCGCTGGTTATCACCACTACGCGTATCTGAGTCTATCGTGAGCGCGGCTCTTATCATCTGTTTCTCATTCGCATATTTCGGCGAATTATTAGGAATTGCTGGTATTATCGGTGCTTTCGCAGCTGGTATCGCTATTTCTCAAACGAACTACAAACATGAAGTAGAAAAGAAAGTAGAACCAATCGCTTACGCTATGTTCGTTCCAGTGTTCTTCGTAAGTATCGGTATGAATATTACATTTGACGGTATTGGCGATCAAATTTGGTTCATCTTAGCATTAACAGTAATCGCTGTATTAACGAAACTAATCGGTTGTGGCTTAGGTGCACGAATGACTGGATTTGACGCTAAGTCTTCTGCAATTATCGGTTCTGGAATGGTTTCTCGCGGTGAAGTTGCACTTATCATCGCAGGTACAGGGCTTTCTTCTGGACTACTAGCACAAGATTACTTTACAGCAATTGTTATTGTCGTTATTTTAACTACAATGATTACACCACCAATGTTAAAATACACTTTTGGTGCAAAAGATAAAGCAATGAAAGCAAGTAAATAAGTTTCATATAAAAAAAGGAGATTGCTATCTTATAAGATAGCAATCTCCTTTTTTGTTTTATCTTTAAACAATCCTGTTCTTTTTTAACCATTTTTCAAAAATAATTCGTGCTTCATCATCATCAATATCATTACTAAATGAATACACCATAATGCCATAATTATCTATATATTCACCTAATTTCATTTCCTCCACTTTCTTATAAAAATCGTTTACCTCATAGTGCGGAATATAAGCATCCCAAACTGGTTCATTTATTCTTTTGTACGCCGTCACTTCTAAATCATATCCATCTTCATAATATCCGATGTGATAATGTTGACTAGAATCATATTTCTTCATAATAAATCCCCCCTCTCTTTGAAAATTTATCATATTTCACCTCATAAATAAAAGCGAGCTGTATATTACAGCTCGCTCTATTCATTAAATACGTTCCATCGCTGTCTTCAACGTTCCAATAACAAAGGCAATTTCTTCACTTGAAATAACAAGCGGTGGTGCTAACGTTAAGACGTTATTATATCCTGCTGTTGTCATACCGTTCCGCCCTATAATTAAACCTTTTTCTTTACAAGCATTTACGACACTTGCAATTTTGTCGTTATCAATTGGCTCTTTCGTCTCTTTATCATTTACTAGTTCGATTCCAACTAGTAGACCTTTTCCTCTAATATCCCCTACAAGTGGATGTTCTCCAATTTCTTCTTTTAATTGCTCTAATAAAAGCGAACCCATTTGTGCAGATCGCTCAATTAAATTTTCATTTTCCATAATTTCTAAGTTTTTAAGCGCTAATGCACAAGCCGCAGGATTTCCACCAAATGTATTAATATGACGGAAGAATTCATATTCTCCTTTTCCTTTAAATGCTTCATATATTTCTTTTTTCACAGCTGTTGCTGATAATGGTAAATACGCACTCGTAATACCTTTTGCCATTGTAATAATATCTGGTTTCACATCATAATTCATAAATCCAAATGCCTTTCCTGTACGTCCAAAACCGCAAATTACTTCATCGCTAATGAGCAAGGCACCATGTTTTTGACACGTTTCATGAACAGCCTTCATATAGTCTTGTGGCGGCATTAAAATGCCTCCGCCCGTAATAATTGGTTCCATAATAAAAGCTGCAATCGTTTCACTTAATTCCCATGTCATGACCCGATCTACTTCTTTTACACATTCGACATCATAAATGTTCTCTCTTTCTATTCCAGGCATACGATAACAATCTGGCGGCGTTACATGTAAAAATCCTGAAGCAAATGGCTCATATTGATATCTACGCTGTGCTTGTCCCGTTGCTGCCATCGTTGCCATTGTATTCCCATGATACCCGCGGTAACGTGACATAAATTTATAACGATGTGGTTCACCTTTTTGCGTATAGTATTGTCTTGCTATTTTAAAAGCTGTTTCGTTCGCTTCCGAACCACTATTAGAGAAGAAAATAACATACTCCCCTCCAAGCCACTCATTTAATTTTTCTGCAAGCTTTATAGCGGGTTCATGCGATTGTGACATCGGAAAGTATGATAATGTTTGTAATTGCTTATATGCCGCCTCTGCGAGTTCTTTTCTTCCATATCCACTATTCACACACCAAAGACCACTCATACCATCTAAATATCTTTTTCCCTGTATATCTTCAATCCAGCACCCTTCTGCTTTTGCCCCTACCATTGTACTATTTGGACTAAAGGGACGCATTCCGTGCCAAACATATTGCTCATCTTTTGCTAATAATTCATCAGTCTGTTTCGTTTTCATCATTTCTTCCACCTTCCATAACAACTTATTTTTCACAAAAGCTGCGCTGGTGCCATGATGATTTAAATTTCTCCCTGCTATTTTCATTCCACAAAATTAAGACAAATCCTACTTACAAAGCAGTATTATTTACAAGAAAAGGACAAAAGAAAAAGGAGCTTTTCTTATCTATCGAAAAGCTCCTCTTTTTTAATGCGAAGACGCATCACTAATACCATGACCAGTATTTGATTTCACAAGAATTTCATCAAATTTCGCCGCATCTTCTTTCTTACTAGATAACACGGTTCCTAAATATGCTGCAAGAAATCCGAGCGGGATCGAAATAATTCCAGGTGTCGTATATGGGAAGATCGCTTCCCCAACAAATATAGCTTTTCCAGCTACAGGGCTCCAAACATTTGGGCTTAACGCTACGAGAACAATGGCTGATACAAGACCAACAATCATACCCGAGATGGCACCTGTCGTATTAAAACGCTTCCAATATATTGTAAATAATATAACTGGCAAGTTTGCACTGGCTGCAACTGCAAATGCTAATGAAACTAAAAATGCTACGTTCAATGTTTGAGCAAATAACGCTAGTATAATAGACAATACCGCTACTCCAATAGACGCATAACGAGCCATGGATACTTGCTCTTTTTCCGTTGATTTCCCCTTGCGAATAATTTCGTTATAAAAATCATGCGCGAATGCTGATGCTGCTGTTAATACAAGGCCTGCCACTACAGCTAAAATCGTTGCAAAGGCAATTGCTGATACGAAAGCAAATAAGAAATCTCCGCCCAATGCTTTAGCTAATAAAGGTGCTGCCATATTACCAGCAGGGTTTGCTTTCATAATCGCCTCATTCCCTACAAACGCCGCTGCCCCAAATCCTAAGAAAATTGTCATAATATAAAATGCGCCAATTAACCACGTAGCGTATACAACAGATTGACGTGCTGTTTTTGCATCACGTACAGTAAAAAAGCGAACAAGAATGTGTGGTAATCCTGCCGTACCAAGGACTAGTCCTAAATTTAAAGATAGCGTATCAAGACCATCCTTATACTTTACTCCTGGATTTAAAAACGAATCTTTTAATGGAGTAGCAGTTTTCATTTGAGCGAACATTTCAGTCACACTAAAATTAAATTTTGTGAAAACGATAACAGAAATAATAAATGTACCAGCCATAAGTAATACAGCCTTAACAATTTGCACCCAGCTCGTCGCGGTCATTCCGCCAAAAATAACGTACACTGTCATTAATGTACCAACAATTAAAACGGATGTTGTATATTCGATCCCTAATAATAACTTAATAAGTGCACCCGCCCCAACTAATTGTGCAATCATATAAAAAATTGAAATCGTCATCGTATTAAGCGCTGCAACTCCGCGAACTTTTTTCGCATCAAAACGCGCCGCAATCATATCCGCTAACGTGTACTTCCCTAAATTCCTTAGCGGTTCTGCGACAAGGTATAGAACAACTAAATAAGCAACTAAAAAGCCGATACTATAAAAGAAACCATCAAACCCAGTTAACGCGATCGCTCCAGCTATACCAAGAAAAGACGCAGCAGACATATAATCTCCCGCAATGGCCAGACCATTTTGCCAACCAGTTAATCCCCCTCCAGCTGTATAAAACTCACTCGCATTTTTCGTTTTTTTCGATGCAAAATAGGTTATGACGAGCGTACCAAGGACAATAATTAAAAATAGTGCAAATGCAGTCGTATTCAAGTTCAGCCCCTCCCTTTTTGCATATTTTGTAGAATTTTTTGCGAGATTTCATCAAAGGATTCCGCCTTTTTGCTATAAATCATACATAAAGCCCAAGTCATAATAAATTGTGCAAACGCAAATACCCACGCCCACGTAACATCACCAAATGCCGGTGTATTGAGTACCTTTGAATACGATGTTAAAATAGGTAAAGCAATAAAAAAACTTAAAAAGAAAATACTCATCGGAACGATAAACTTCTTTTTCTTATTTAATAACAATTGAAATTCTTCTGACTGAACAACCTCTGTATAATTCACCTCATTTTGTAACTTACGTGCTGACGTATCATCTCTTTTCATTCTCTTATCCCCTCTCTTACTAGAAATACAATTCCCCCTTGTATACCTAAAGACTAAATTTTACAAATATTCAGAAACTTATTTTCATTTTAGACAATCCATACATTCCTGCAAAGATTTTTCGATAGACATTTTTCGGCATTTTTCCCTAAGTTTTTAATATACTTTTTCAAAATAAAGTGACACCTTACTTATTTTTTCCTCATTAAAACAAAAGCAGTGCTTAACGCACTACTTTTGTCTCTTTTTCCTTTTCTAAATTACGAGCTGTTTCGCTTAATTCAACGTCTTTTCCATCTTTAAGCGTTCCAAATATGAAATCGAATACTGGATTTGAAACACCGAACCAAAACTTTTCATTTTTATAATGGTGTAATATGTGCTGTTTTTTTAGCCATCTTCCAAACTTAGTAATAGGACGAATTGGCTTATGTGCAATATAATGTTTCCATTCATAAACGAGAAGCATAATAATCATTCCAATTCCGAACGAAAGTGTAATAGTAACACTTTTTGTTATAGCATATGATATAAGTAAATATATAGTAAAGCTCGGTATACTAAACCATACAGGTAAAAATAAAAGTTTTAAATCATCTGGATATACGTGATGGTCATAATGTAATCTTCTTAGCATTTTTAATAAAAATACGTTTTTAGGTGGTTTTAAATGAAATAAAAACCGGTGTGTCATATATTCGTTTAGTGTATAAAAAATAATACCAAACAAACAGGATAACAAACCGATCCATGTGAAAAATTGCATTTTTAAAATAATGATAAAAACAAATAAAATACTATACATAATAACGATATCATGTTGTAAAAAGAACTCTTTCCCCACCCTCTTCATCTTACTCCCCCCTTTTCAAAAGAAATAGTCGCAACATATCGTTACGACTATTTCTTTTCTATATCTTATTCTATACGCTTTACAAATTTGCCTGTTGCTCTATTGTCGAGAAAAAATTGTTCGTTCCAAATATATTTTGCTTCGGAATAATATGTTCCACCGCAAACACTGTTACTTCTCCTCTTTGTACCTCTCCAATTATAAGCCCAAATATTTCATGATTTACCGCAAACGTTGGTTGCTTTGTTTGTAATAGTCTTTCTGCATTATGAAATACCGCTTCATATAGTGGATTTCTATCAGTAATTTCTTTTCTGATTTTTGGTGCTAACGTAATAATGATTTCTTTTCCGTCAATAGTGGTTCGATACATAAAAATCTCCCCTTCAATCTTATGTGAACAACTGTAAAGCTTTGTATGCAAAATGGATTGAATATCCTACTAGAATAATACCTGCTCCGGCTGTTATATAGCCAAGTGCTTTTTGCTTTAATAAAGTTCTGCCAAAATGGACAGAAAAAGCAATATTTAAATTCCATAAAATAATACCAACGATAATACAAAGACTGTACAAAAAGGCTTCTTGTTTCGTTACCTTCGTAAGCAATGAGCTAAGTGTACTTCCGTATATACCAAACCAAAAAACAAGATTTAATGGATTGGATATTGCAATTAAAAAACCTGCCATAAACGATTGTTTAAGGCCGCCTACCTCTTCCTTTTTATATTCCATATTCAAGTGAGAAATTCCTTGTTTTACACTTTGAAATCCTAAATAAAATAATAAGAAAAACCCTGTGCAATACATAAAAGCTTGTACATATGTATACATAAACAGAGAAGATAAACCGAAGTAGATGAGAAGCATAAACAAAATATCTGCAGTCATGCCACCAATTCCAACAATCCAGGCATGCCAAAAACCTCGTTCAATTCCTCGTTTTAACATTTCAATATTAATCGGACCTACCGGCGCCGCTAATGAAATTCCTAATACAATTTGTTGTATAATCGCTCCAAACATCGCTCTATTCTTCCTACTTCCTTTACTATTACGTAATGATGTAATGTTTGAAAATAGACTTGCTTTCATCAAAATATATACTACTAAAATACCCTTTTTTATCCAAAATATGCAAAAGAGCCATTTAGATGATGGCTCTTACTTTTCTATCTTATGAAGAAAAGGACATTTTCCCTTTATCGACTCTACATCGTCCCCTATAAAATATTGTTTCCATTCCCGATGTTCCGGATCACCATAATGACTAATGTTAGGATATTTCGGCAACTGATCCCATTTTTCAACTCGATCTCGGACCGTTTGTCTTGAATATGCTCCTTTAGGACGGTCGCCTTCTAATCCATCAAAAATGGTACGCGGCTGAAATCCAATAACGAGAGAATTTCCTAAATGCCTAGTTTTTCGTTGTTTATAAGCTGGTGCATTTCCAAATGCAAATATCGGTTCCCCGCCAAATGAAAATTCCCATAAGTAGTGATCTGGGTCTTCCGGAATTTGCTTCGGCCACGTTTGATCATCGTTTTCATGTAAATATTGTAGTACTTTCCAAAAGTAATCACGATAATATTCGATTGATTGTTCCTCATATTCCGGCTCCACAAATAGAAAAAAGCCTCTTCTAACAATTGGTCTCTCTTTCATTAACTCTAAAAAAGATAACATTGTATGCGGCAAATGACTCCAATCATTATGAGATAGAAAGGAATAGCGAAGTTCATTCTTTTTCAAAGCAGTTACACCAAAATAACATGGGAAAGTTGGTTCTAATACGACGTTAGAAAAATTTTCAAATTCTTTTGCAACCCAATTCGGTATATCCGTTCTCATTCTCATTCCTTCATTATCTAATAAATAAGACTTATTCATTCTTTCACCTCATTATGTATAGCATTCAATTAAGACTATTACATACTTGGCCTGTCCTATACCTATTTAAAAATTTGGCTGAAAAATTATTTAAAAATACAAAAAAATAAAATCGCTTACTTGACTAAATTCTCCCAATTCGTGTATATTTAAATTAATCATTTAGCAGAATATTCAAGATTATAGCATTTTTAGTTTATATTATCTTTTTAAATGAATTTCACTAAATGAAAAAAGCAAATGTTTTTAGGAGGAATTGTAACATGCAAGGAAAAGTAAAATGGTTTAACAACGAAAAAGGTTTTGGATTTATCGAAATTGAAGGCGCTGACGATGTATTCGTACATTTCTCTGCGATTCAAGGCGAAGGCTACAAAGCTTTAGAAGAAGGTCAAGAAGTATCTTTCGATATCACTGAAGGAAACCGCGGACCTCAAGCTGCTAACGTAGTAAAACTTTAATCCAACATATAACAGGAGGTTACCTTACTTGGTAACCTCCTTTGTTATTCCTTTGTATATTTCCGTTTTACAGAGCAAAAACTATGTGAAATGCGCAATATACAAAGGAGGCAGTAACAATGGGATCAGAAGTAAATGATTTTGAAGAAGTGAAATTCCGTGTAGAAACAGCACAAAAAATGGTGGGATCAGCGACAATTTCAATGGATCCAGATACATTAGAACACGCTACTACTGCTGTAGAAGCAGCTCGCTCTCAGCTTGAAATTATGAAATCTGTTGCAACTGATTTAGATGAGCCATTTTTAATGAACGAGGAAAAGAAATTAAATAAATGTGAGCATCAACTAAACGAAGCAAGACACTAAAAAACATCCAGAGAATTTTCTCTGGATGTTTTTTCATGACAACTGTTCCCCATACTTTTTCAATGTTTCTCCAACTGTACATTGCCTGATACAAAATGAATGAGCATAATACTTACTATTTGTCTTTCGATTATGTTCTCGCAAAAAACATCCTTCACAATACGTTTCTAATAAGTCATTTACCTCTGTAATGAGTTGCTTTTTATCCACCGTTGCACCTCTCTATTCGGTTATTTCTTTATGACTATCAATGACTGTTCCTTCTAATGCTTGTGTTGCCAATTGATGTGCTTCTTTATTTTGTTTTCTAGAGATTGGCTCACATACAAGTTTTAATTTCATTTGCTTCGCTTTTTGCTCAATTTGGTCTAAATAATGATTTAAATGTTCATCATAACAAGGCCATTCCCCGGCCAATTGTTGCAGTACAACTTGAGAATCCCCGCGAAGTGTAACCGCTTCATACTTAATCCCTAATTCCTCGAGTATATTCATGCTATATAGTAATGATGCGTATTCCGCTTCATTGTTATCATATATGCCTTCTATATATGCATTACGGCGAATTCGGTATTTTGCATTTCCTTTTTTATAGTATACACATATACCTACCCCAGCTTCTTTCGTCTGTACATCATAACCACCATCAAAATAAACGAGTATTTCTTGGGGTTCTTCCTCCACTTGTTTACTCAGCTTTTTCATTTCCTTTAATAACCATTCTGTATCCATTTCATCGTAAAATAATAATTCCTTCACTCTTCCTGTTTTCTCGAAATCCTCCGCAAATTGAAGTGCTTCTTCTATGTTCATATAATCTGTCATTAATTCCGTCTGCAAACCGCGCTTTGTTTTATACAACCAATGAATTTTATATTTCATACTAGATTCCCCTTATGTAAGACTTCTTCAGCTAATGAAAGCCTCACTTTATTTTATTATATTTTATCAAGAGTCACAGAATTATATTCAATATACTCACATGTAAAAAAGAGCTATCCCTATAGGAATAGCTCTTTCATCTATTACATAAATCTTTCAAATTGTACTCGTTTATTAATCCAGTACATTACAGGCATACCAATGGCCATGACAACAAATTCACCGACTGCACATGTTAACCAAGTCAACATAAATGGTAAATCAAATGCAAGATGAAGTTCAATTGCAATCATAAACATTGTAATTGTAAAGATAACTGTATTAAAAATCATACGAGCCCAAACACCTTTAATGAATCGCATAGAAATAATGGTTGCAACTAATGCAAGAATAGATTGCCCTACTCCAAATACTAAATCGTAAGCGATCATAGGTGAGAAAAAGAGATTCGTTAAAAATACACCTAATACAATTCCGTAAATTGCTTTCTTATTAAATACAACGAGATGATTAAACATCTCTGAAATACGAAACTGTACATTCGTAAAGCCAAATGGCTGAATAAGCATAGAAACAGCAATATATAATGCCGCTAAAATACCATTACCGACTAATGTTCTAATATTCATGACAAAATCTCCTTAGTTTTTTTACGTGGGATGGTTTCGAACCACGTTATTCGTTTTTTAAGCAACAAGATTATATTTTACGCGGTAGCCCCCCTTTCGTCAATAGATTCCTATCATGAACTACCTTTTTTCTTTTAGACAACGTATAATGAAATATATGAAAGATTTAGGAGGTTTTACTTCATGACTGCAACAATTCAAAACGAAAAAGTGATCGTTTCCATATCCGACAAAGGTGCAGAATTACAAAGCGTTCGCTTAAAAGAAGACAATACAGAATACTTATGGCAAGGTGATTCTACTTATTGGGGACGCCGTGCACCAATTTTATTCCCTATCGTCGGCCGATTAGTAGATAATACATACTACGTAGATGGTAAGCCTTATTCTTTAACACAACACGGCTTTGCTCGTGATCTTACATTCACTGTAAAAGAACAAAGTGAAACGAAAATCACTTATATCGTTACTAGTAATGAAGAAACATTAAAAAAATACCCATACGAATTCGAATTACTCGTTTCTTATGAGCTAGATGGACAAAGCGTTCATGTAACATACGAAGTAAATAACCCTACTTCAAAAGAGATGTTCTTCTCAATCGGGGCGCATCCTGGTTTCAATTTCCCGTTATTAGAAGGCGAATCATTTACAGATTACCATCTATCATTTAATGGTTCTGAACGCTTAGAAACAAGTGTATTAGAAGGACCTTACCTTTCAAATAAAAAGCAATTAATCGCTGAAAGTACGAATGAATTACCACTTACATATGATCTATTTAAAAACGATGCGCTTATTTTTGAAAATATGAATACGGATGAAATCTCTATTCGTTCTCATAAACATAATAAATTTGTAAAAGTAGAATTTGACGGATTCCCATTTGTCGGCGTATGGACACCAGGCGAGAACGCACCTTTCCTATGTATCGAACCTTGGTACGGGATCGCTGATGAAGTAAATCCAGCAAAAGATTTCAAGGAAAAAAAAGGAATTCAATCTTTACAAGCGAATGAAACATTTACATGTCGTTATAGTATTACAATCGGCTAATTGCCCTATCCCCTACTGCAAAGAAACATATAAGTAGGGGATCATCTTATCATTTGGAGGTTTCTCATTTTGATTGAAGTATATATTGATGGTGCATCAAAAGGAAATCCTGGTCCTTCTGGTGCAGGAGTATTTATTAAAGGGGTTCAACCAGCTGTACAATTATCATTGCCCCTTGGGACAATGTCCAACCATGAAGCAGAATACCACGCATTACTTGCGGCATTAAAATATTGCACGGAGCATAATTATAACATTGTCTCTTTTCGTACAGATTCGCAACTTGTCGAGCGAGCTGTTGAAAAAGAGTACGCAAAAAATAAAATGTTTGCACCACTATTAGAGGAAGCACTGCAGTACATAAAAAGTTTCGATCTCTTTTTTATTAAGTGGATTCCAAGTAGTCAAAATAAAGTTGCTGATGAGTTAGCTAGAAAAGCTATCTTACAAAATTAACGGGGGTATGAGTGTGAAAAAAGATTGGATTGCTCCTCTCGCTTTACTATTTGTCTCTTTTATTTGGGGAGCTACGTTTGTCGTCGTTCAAAATGCTATGTCTTTCGTTGGCCCATTTACTTTTAATGGTATTCGCTTTTTATTCGCTGGAATTATTTTATTATTCGTTCAAATACTTTTCTCAAAAAAAGCTTCAAAACAACATATAAAACAGAGTAGTCTCGCTGGATTAATCGTTGGGTTCTTTTTATGCGTTGGCTACGTCTTACAAACATTCGGCTTACTTTATACAACTTCTTCAAAAGCTGGTTTCTTAACAGGGCTTAGTATCGTTATGGTACCAATATTGTCTTTTATTTTTTTAAAACAAAAAGCTACCATTTTTATCGTAATTGGCATTGCGGTAGCAACAGCAGGTTTATACTTATTAACGGCTGGTGATTCTTTTCAATTAAACATTGGAGATATACTCGTTCTCGGTTGTGCAGTTGCTTTCGCTGCTCATATTCTTGTTAACGGCTTCTTCTCTAAAAAAATATCACCTTTATTGTTAAGTACATCGCAAGTATTAGCTGTCGGTATGTTTTCTTCTATTTGCGCCTTTTTGTTTGAAGATTGGGAAAAATTATTTTCAGTAGCACTATGGACGAATTCTTCCTTTTTATTTGCGCTATTTCTAACTTCCCTATTCGCAACATCCATTGCTTTTTTCATCCAAACGTCAGCACAAAAACATACGTCTCCAACGAGAGTAGCTATTATTTTCGCAATGGAGCCCGTTTTTGCTGCCTTAACAGGCGTTCTCGTTGCAAACGAACAACTTTCTATCTCTGCTATTATCGGATGCCTATGTATTTTCCTAGGTATGGTTTTCGTTGAATTACCTTCTAAAACAAAAAAAGAAGCGCAGGCTGCGTGAAGTTACGCTTGTAACTTCCGCATAAAAGCCTTAGCGCTTTTTTTATCTGTAATCTCTTCTTCTTTCAATCGTTCTAATAGCGCAACAAAATAACTGCCATCAAACTGCAATTGATGTTTAATTGTCGCTTCTATTGCTGCGTTTACAATGCCATCAGATGCACCCGTATATCCTTGTCCGAACATAATAAACCCTTGCGCTTCCTCTGATAGTTTAAATCCTTTCGTATGTAAGAATGAAAGATAATCTTCTACTGTTTGCATGATATTCCCACCTACTCAAAAATTCTCCACTTCTTATCATACATGTTTTTACACGCTATGAGAATGAAATTTATTTGACAACTTTGTAAATCAGCCTATACTCCACTTGCAATGGAGGATTTCCTTATAATATGGAGGAATATGTACAGTGGAACTTATTTCATACTAAAGGGGAGACACGATGGAA
Organism: Bacillus sp. TE9106W; assembly: GCF_054062215.1. NCBI lineage: Bacteria > Bacillati > Bacillota > Bacilli > Caryophanales > Bacillaceae > Bacillus > Bacillus sp. TE9106W. The sequence goes on along the minus strand of NZ_JBSSFA010000006.1, from coordinate 134,100 downwards.
CAAGCACTATTAATCATTGATGCACAGCAAGAATTAATGGATGGTAATGAACAAGAAAATGAAGTTTTTCGTAAAACTGAGCTATTAGCCACACTAAATACAGCCATGCAGAAAGCAATAGTTGCCAATGCCCTAATTGTTTTCGTAAGAGATATCGATGTTGCTTCTGGTAGCGGAGAAGGATTTGAAGTACATAATCAAATTCAAGTACCTCAGTCTGCAATCCTTATTAATAAAGCCGCAACAAATTCATTCTATGGTACTTCTTTACTTGAACTGTTAAAAGAAGAAAAAATTAACCATATCGTTATAGGTGGATGTAAAACAGAACATTGCATCGACACCGCTGTTCGAACAGCAACTGTAGAAGGATTTGATGTTACATTAATTAAAAACGGTCATTCCACAACTGATTCTACTGTGTTGTCTGCAGAGCAAATTATTGACCATCACAATAAAATTCTCCATGGTCATTATAATATTAATCATTTCTCAGTTGTTAGAGATGTCGAGGAAAATCTTTTTCAACCTATTCATGACCAATATCGTGATTAAATGAACGAAAAAAGAATCCTTACGTGAAAAGGATTCTTTTTTAGCCAAAAATTTGTGCTGCAATGCTATATAACTCATTATTTCTTTTTAATAATTGATCGCTATTTTTCATCATTATTGGTGGTGTATTAACCTTTTGAAAACCAATAATCTGTAATTCTTTCATGAAATCTTTCTTTCCTTCTGGTACATCAATTCTTAATTTACCATGATGTCCTCTTGCTAAATCATGTACAATTCTCATTGCCATTGCATCATTTTTAGCAGCGATCGGTCCTATTATTTTATTTTCTGGCGTTTGTATACTTAAACCGTAACCTAATATATTTTGTTCCTTATCCTTTACAACAGTGCACTGTTCACTTTGCATAATTCTTTTCTTTAAAAACTCTTTTCTATTTGTTCCAAATGCATCTTCATCTATTTTTATTATTTTTTCTAAATCACTTACTTCATAATTCATCATATAATCTTCATTTCCTACACAATGATTATTCACATTGTACGAGTTACATATGTATTTAGAAACATAACTAACAGACCTAAATCCTAATTTTTCATATAAAGGCTTCCCCTCATCCGTAGCAATGAGCATAATTGGAGTTCGAGCTGATACACTATTCATGCAAGAATTCGTTATCGCCTTTCCAATCCCTCTTCCCTTGTAATCCGGATGTACAATTACCATTCCTATTGATGCTAACGCCTCTCCGTATAATATAATTGCAGCGCTCGCAATCAGTTTTTTTCTCTCATTCCATACGCCATATACAATACCTGAGTTGAAAATCGTTTCAACTTCTGCTCTATTATAATCCCAACCAATATAGGAAGATAACACTACAATATCCTCTATATTTTCTTTTTTAAGACGCTCCACTCTCATTTCCAAGACAATCATTCTCCATCTCTTTATCTAGACTTTTAAACCATTCTTCCCGAATCAACTTGTACATGTTTCACTTTATCTGTTACACACATATCCTATTTTGACCAAGACTATATTGTAAGTGAGGTGACAACATGCCCATTACGAATCGATTTTCTACCACCACTAACGGCGCACTTGCGATTACCGGAAACACACTCGGTTTAAGTAAAATCAGTAATCAAAACCGTGCTGGTACAATCGGGGCAATTGGCGCATTTATAACTACGAATACCGCTTTACAAGTTCCCACTTTTCCTGCCGGCACAACTTTAAACTATACACAAAATAGTTCTACCGCTATTTTAAATATTCCTGCTGGTAGTACAATTCTTTACGCAGAACTCATCTGGGGCGGCAACTACTTATCTCGTGATCAAAACATTACAAGTGTTTTAGGAAACCCCGTTTCTTTTACAACACCTGTTTCAACATACTCGATTACTCCTTCAGCTGTTACAGCTTCCAATCAAACATTCGTTTCTGGATCTATCACATTTGGATTCTATACACGTTCTGCAGATGTAACATCCCTCATTCAAGCGGGAGGATCTGGCTCTTATACAACCGGCTCTGTCCCTGGACTTGTAGATCCTATAGATGCTTCTAATGGAACAATTAATTCGGCTGGATGGACGCTTATCGTCGCTTACCGAAATGGAACATTACCTGCAAGAAACTTAACCATTTATGTGGCAGGCAACCGAGTTTCTGCAGAAACTGGTAGTGCCGATGTATCTGTTTCAGGATTTTTAACACCTGCAGGAGGACCTGTAAGCGGGCGATTATTTTTAAGTTCTATTGAAGGAGATGCAGATATAACAGGGGATCAAGCATTATTTGGACCAAATTTCAGTTCATTAAATGCTTTATCTGGGCCAAATAATGCTGTAAATAATTTCTTCGGTTCTCAAATCAATAATGCTGCAGGGAACTTAGATACAACTGGGACATTTGGAACGCGAAATCAAAGTGCTTCTACAGGCACAAACATCTCCGCTGGAAGACAGGGCTGGGACATTACTTCCATTGATATTTCTCCTTATTTAACAAATTCTCAAGTGTCCGCCGCAATCCGTTTAACGACTAACGGAGACGCTTATATGTTGAATACAGTCGGTTTACAAATCAACATAAATTCACCTAATATTCAAGCAACGAAAAGCGTAAATAAAAGTGTTGCGGCAATTGGGGACGTTCTCACTTATACAGTTACTATCCCTAACACCGGACTTCTTCCTGCCAATAACGTTATTTTTACAGACATTTTCCCTAACGGTACTTCCTTTATACCTGGTACTGTAACGGTAGATAATGTCCCGCAAACGAACGCAAATCCCGCCGCTGGTATATCTCTTGGAACCATTAATAACGGGGCTTCTCGTACAGTAACTTTCCAAGCTACTGTCGTTTCTCTTCCAAGTCAAAATCCTATCTCTAACACTGCTAATATTACATTTCAATATACACCAATTGCCGGAGGAACAACCTTTAATGGTCTTGCAACAAGCAACTCTGCTGGAACACAAGTTAATCTCGCAGATATTAATGGCACAAAATCAGTTAACAAACTTTTTACCGATATTGGTGAAACGTTAACTTACAGTATCGCCTTAGCTAATATAGGAAATATCGCTGCAACTAACGTTATATATACGGATCCGATTCCTAGCGGGACTACTTTCATTCCGGGGAGTGTAACTGTTAACGGAGTTACTCAGGCTGGGGCAAATCCCGCTATTGGTATATCAATTGGAACGATTGCTGCTAATTCTACAACTACTGTTTCATTTCAAGTACTCGTTCCTTCTATTCCCCAAACAAATCCAATATTAAATAGCGGGACAACAACATACCAATACATTCCTGTGCCAAATCAACCAGCAGTAAATGGGACTGATACGACCAATATCGTATCTACTCAAGTGAATAACGCTACTGTAACTATGGCAAAAGCAGTAGATAAAAATTTTGCAGATATTGGTGATACACTAACGTACACCGTTTCCTTTACAAGTACAGGTAATACAAATGTGAACAACGTTATTTTTACAGATGTTATTCCTATCGGAACAACTCTTGTTCTAAACAGTTTAACAATAGATGGCACGACACAAGTGGGCGCAAATCCCGCTAACGGTGTGAACATTGGATCAATCCCAACTGGTACAACAAAAAATGTTTCATTTCAAGTAGTAGTAAATACAATACCCGCTTCAAATGTCGTATCTAACGGATCAAGCGCTTCTTATCAGTACACCGTCAACCCTAGCCAATCACCCGTTACAAAAAATATTTCTTCTAATCTTGTTTCCACTCAAGTTAATAATGCGGATGTAACATTAACTAAATCAACAAACAAACAATTTGCCACAATTGGCGAAACAATCAGTTATACAATCCTTATTACAAACAGTGGAAATACAGCTGCAACTAATGTACAACTAACAGATCCACTTCCAAACGGAACGATATTGACTCCTGGTACTGTAACACTAAACGGCGTTTTGCAAAATGTAGATTCTCTCGTTGCTTTACCCATCGGTACAATTCCTGGCGGAGCTACTGTTACCCTTTCTTTCCAAGTAACTGTCATCAATATTACCGCCCAAAATCCTATCATTAATAATGCTTTCGCCTCTTATCTATATACTGTAAATCCAAGTCTGCCACCAACTTCAAAAACGGCAAATTCTAATTCTGTTACATCTACAATTAGACTAGCAAACCTTCAAGCTACTAAATCTGTAGATAAAACGTTTGCGGAAGTTGGGGATGTATTAACTTATACCTTTTCTCTTACAAACGATGGAAATGTTGCGGCGAACAATGTAGTACTATCCGATTCAATTGCGAATGGCACTGCCTTTGTACCGAGCAGTGTTATAGTTAACGGTGTTACTCAACCAGGTGCAACACCCGCTACCATCAATATTGGTAGCATCAATGCTAACACTACCATTACAGCTTCATTCCAAGTAGTAATCATTAGCATTCCAAACCCAAATCCTATTTCAAATAGTGCTTCTATTTCCTATAACTTTATCGTTGATCCAAACGCTTCGCCTGTAAGTAAGAACACAACTTCAACCACTACATTTACGCAAGTAAATGACGCAAATGTCATTTCAGCAAAAACAGTGGATCGAGCGTTCGCTACTGTTGGGGATGTATTAACTTATACCATTCTTTTAACAAATGCAGGAAGCGTTACTGCTGATAACCCAACTTTCGTAGATATAAATCCAGATGGCACTACCTTTATCCCAAACACTTTCCTTATTAACGGTGTACTCCAAAATAACGCAGATCCGAACATTGGTGTTCCATTGCCTTCCATTCCTGCTAACGGTGAAATTACTGTTTCTTATCAAGTAACTGTCACCTCTTTACCAGCTCAAAACCCAACAATAAATTTATCTAGTACACAGTATAGTTTTATTTTAAATCCAGGCGATCCCCCAACTATCGAAACATCTTTAAGCAACACTGTAAGTACACAAATCAACTTAGCAAATGTCGTTATTGTCAAACAGGTAGATATAACTATTGCTGATGTTGGGCAACCAATCACATATACAATTGCTTTAGCTAACACTGGAAATAGTCCAGCAAATAATGTTGTCGTTACCGATTTACTCCCTCCTGGCACAACTCTCGTACCAAATAGTACTTTTATAGGCGGTGCTTTACAGCTAGGGGCGGATCCAAGTGTCGGTCTTCAAGTTGGTACGATTCCAGCAGGCGGCATTACAACAATTGTTTTCCAAATTAGTGCAAATAGTTTACCTTCACCAAATCCAGTTCAAAACAGTGCTTCACTTCAATATAGCTTTATCGCTGATCCAAGTTTACCTGCTGTTGTTAGAAACGCTACTAGCAATATAGTAACGACACAAATTAATACCGCTAATATTGTTGCTACGAAACTAACAAGTACAAATTTCGCTGATGTTGGCGATGTCATAACTTATGCAACAATTTTAACGAATAACGGCAATATCCCTGCCTCCAATGTAACGTTTACAGATATCATTCCAACTGGTACCATCTTCCTTCCTAATACTGTAACGATTAACGGTGTCCCTATAGCTAATGCAAATCCTGCTAATGGCATTTTAATTGGTACGATAGGAGCGAATTCATCACGTACTGTTTCATTCCAAGTTTCTGTACCAACTATTCCTAGTCCAAATCCGATTACGAACCAATCGAGCACTACATTCCAATACACGTACGACCCATCCAAGCCAATTGTAATGCAGATGGTAGCCTCTAACACCGTACAGACAACTATTAATAATGCTACTATTACCGCTACAAAATCTACGGATAAACAGTTTGCTAACGTAAATGATATTATTACGTACACGACTACTTTAACGAATAGCGGGAACACACTTGCATCAAATGTAGTATTTACAGATGTAATTCCAAATGGGACATCATTTATTCCTAATAGTGTAACAGTAAACGGGAATACATTCCCTAATACAAATCCAGCAAGTGGAATTGCAATTGATCCAATAAATCCGAATGCAAATACGACAATCTCATTTCAAGTAATAGTAAATTCCATTCCTAGTCCAAATCCAATCCCCAACCAAAGTAATACAACGTACCAATATGTCGTAAATCCTAGCTTACCTCCAGCATCCGCCAATGCGTTAAGTAACGTAATAAAAACTCAAATTAATAATGCTACTATTGTCGCTACGAAATCAGTAAATACGCCGACAGCTGCAATTGGTGATATCGTAACCTATACGATTGCAGTTGCAAATACGGGAAATATTCCCGCTAATGCTACTGTATTAATAGATGGACTTGGACCAGGTGCCTCCTTCATCCCAAATTCCGTGACGATAAATAATGTTTCACAACCTGGCTTAGATCCTTCACTAGGAATTCCGTTAAACGACATTTCACCAGCAGATACTGTATTTGTTACATTCCAAGTACAAATACTTGCAATCCCCTCTAGTGGCACTTTAACAAATAACGCCCTTGTAAATTATGAATATACAGTGAACCCAAACCAATCACCCACTGCTGGTAGTACTGTAACAAACACGACCGCTACCCCAATTGTTGACGCTACTTTAGTTTTAAATAAAAATGCGAGTACAACTTTCGCTACAATTGGTGATACGATTACATTCACTTCATCTGTTACAAACACAGGTAATACTACTGCTAATAACATTGTTTTTACAGATACAATTCCAAACGGAACTGCCTTTGTCCCAAATAGCTTTAAAATAAACGGTGTAACCGCCCCGAATGCAAATCCACAGAACGGTATCAACATTGGTAACTTGAATGCAAATGCATCGATTACACTCAGTTTTCAAGTAAACATTACAACGCTGCCAAACCCTAATCCAATTCCGAACCAATCATCGCTTCAATATAGATTTATTGTTGATATAAATGAACCGCCTGTTTCACGAACAGTTCAATCCAATACAACTTTTACACAAGTAAATACCGCTTCCGTTATCGCAACAAAAACTGCAAGCAGTGCATTTGCCGCTGTTGGCGATACAATTACGTATACAACTATCCTCACTAATAGTGGAAATGTTACTGCAAACACGCCTGTTTTTACCGATATATTACCACCTGAACTTTCATTTGTGCCTGATAGTGTACAAATTAATACCATTCCAAAACTTGGATTTAGACCAGATAGCGGGATTTCTTTAGATCCAATTCCAGTTGGAGGAATGACAACAATTAGCTTTCAAGCGATCGTTGGCTCAATACCAGCTACAAATCCAACGTTGAATCAATCTAGTACGACATACTCTATTATTGTGGACCCTACCGAGCCACCAGTGACAGAAACAGCTACAAGTAATCCAACTTTAGTTCAAATTAACGAAGCAATTATTCAAGCAACGAAAAGTGTGGACCGTATCTTTTCTGACGTCGCACCTGGAAATTCATTTTTAACGTATACTGCGTTGTTGGAAAATGTAGGGAATACAACTGCTACTAATATCATTTTTACAGATCAGATTCCAAACAATACAGTATTTATAGAAGATAGTGTTCGAGTGGGCGGTGTTTTATTACCTGGGGTAAATCCAGCAAATGGCATACCAATTGGGGATATTATTGCAGGAGATTTTATAAACATCACTTTTCGTGTGCAAGTAGTTAGCATTCCGAATCCAATTTTCACAATTGGGCCTGGGGGGCCAAATTCACCGGTTGTAAATAGCGCTTCCATTGATTATCAATTTATGACAGGACCTAATTTACCACTTGTTTCACGAAATACGACATCTAATTCTGTTTCGACACAAATAAATTCTGGTGAAATTGTAGCAATCAAAACTGTAGATAAAACTTTCGCAACAATTGGGGATACACTTTCTTATACCATTTCATTAAGTAACCCTGGAAATGTCACTTCACAAAATATAATTTTCACGGATGTTTTACCTGAAGGAACAACATTTATTTCTGGAACACTTACAAACGATACTGGTACACAGCAAATCGGAAATCCTGGAAACGGAATACAAATTGGAAATATAAATCCAGGCGAAACTGCTAATATTACACTTAACGCACTTGTTACAAACATCCCAAGTATAAATCCAATTTCTAATTTTAGTTCCGTACAATTTGAACATGTAGTTGATCCTAGCCAACCTTCTGCATTACAAACAACTATATCAAATACAGTTTCAACAACCATTAATAGTGCAATATTAACTACAACAAAAAGTGTTGATAAATCTATTATTTCCGTCGGGGATACACTTACGTATACAACGACTATTACGAATATAGGAAATACACCCGCTACAAATATAACTTTTACAAGTTCGATTCCTCCTAGTACTACTTTTGTACCAAATTCGGTCACAATAAATGGCATACAACAACTGGGTGCACAGCCAGCGCTTGGAGTAAACATACCAAATATCGCTCCTAGTGAAACAGTAACTGTTACTTTTCAAGCAAATGTTATTGCTGTTCCCCCTTCAAGCTCGATTATGGGTAACGATACGATTTTATATTCTTATACTGTTGATCCAAACGGAACTCCTGTTACAACTTCTACTTCAACGAATATCGTTACAAACCCTGTACTAGATGCTATGATAACGATGGTGAAATCTGTAGATCAAACACTTGTAACGCTAGGTGATACCATTACCTATACGACAATCTTAACGAATAACGGTAATACAAATGCTACGAATATTACTTTTACTGACCTTATACCAGATGGTACAACGTTTATTACTGATAGCGTTACAATAGATGGCATTACACAAATTGGGCTTAATCCTAATACAGGTATAACAATTGGAGCAATTGCTCCTAACAGCTCAATAGCAATAGCATTTCAAGTTACCGCTACTTCTACACCAGCCCAAAATCCTATTGCCAATTCCGCTACTACTTCTTACACATTTATCGCTGATCCTAATGCCCCTATTGTTTCAAGGACCGTTACTTCAAACACAGTGTTCACTACGATTAATACAGCTACCATTCTTTCATTAAAACAAGTCGATAAATCCTTTAGTCGTATTGGAGACACACTCACTTATACTGTCGCTTTAACAAACAATGGAAACTCATCTGCGCAAAATGTTATATTCACAGATACCGTACCGAGCGGAACAGCATTTATTGCAGACACATTTTCTATTAATGGAATTCTTCAAAGTGGTGCAAATCCAGTGAACGGTGTAAATATCGGAACTATAACAGCTGGGACTACAGTAACAATTTCGTTCCAAGTTACTGTAACGTCATTACCAACTGAAAACCCCATTGTAAATTTCTCATCAACATCGTACCAATTAGTCTCACCGCCTGATGCAGAAACTTCAATTAGCAATCCTGTTTCAACGCAAATTAAAGAAGCACTATTATCCATGACGAAAAATGAAAGTGTATCCTTTGCAGATATCGGGCAAACTGCTTTTTACACTACTTCTATTTCGAATATAGGAAATACAGATGCAACTAATATTGTATTCACAGATGTATTACCAAATGGAGTCACATTTGTTCCTAACACATTAACTGTCGATGGTGTTTTACAACCTGACGCGAATCCAAATACAGGTGTATTACTTGCAACACTTCCACCTAATGAAATATATAGTATCGTCTTTCAAGTTACAGTGAACAGCATTCCCCCTATTAATCCAGCACCAAATACAGCATCAACAACATATGAGTTTACTGTTGATCCTGTTAATCCTCCAGTATTAAGTGCGGCTACTTCCAACACTACGCTTCTTCAAATAAACAACGCAAATATTATAAGTACAAAAACAACAGATCTTACTTTTGCGGATGTTGGTAATACAATAACATTTACACTTAACCTCCCGAATACAGGGAATGTGACTGCAACTGATGTTACAGTTATCGATACGCTTGATAGTAATTTAACTTTTGTTCCAAACAGTTTCACAGTTAATGGGCAAACCATTCTAAATGCTGATTTATCTACTGGTGTAAATATCGGTTCAATTAACGGTGGTACTGCGGCAATTGTCACATTCCAAGCTACCGTTACAACCCTACCAATCAACAATCCTATTTCTAATTCAGCTCTTACAACTTATCGTTACATTGTTGATCCAGACCAGTCACCTATTACAACTTCCAATCAATCTAATACAACGACAACACAAATTAATAGCGCTATTCTTACTGCACAAAAAAGCACAAATGTATTTACGGTAGATATCGGGCAAGATATTGTCTACTCCGTTACAATTACAAATAGCGGAAATGTTAATGCAACGAATGTTATTTTTACCGACGTTATTCCAGACGGAACTTCCTTTGAACCAAATAGTTTTACACTTAATGGAACTATTATCGAAAATGCAAACATCATTACAGGCGTCCCAATTGGTGATATCGCGCCAAACGAATCTGCCATTGTAGAATTTCATATTACTTCAAATGAAATCCCGGCTATTAATCCAATTACTAATCAAGCTAGCGTTAGCTTTCAGCATATCGTTAATCCAGCTAATCCTCCTGTTTCAAAAAACATTACTTCAAATAGTGTTACAACAACAATTGAAAGTGCTATTTTAACTACTACTAAAATCGGTGATAAAGCTTTTGCAACGATTGGTGATACAATTACGTATACAACTACGATTACGAATACTGGAAATATCCCTGCCAATAACGTTATTTTCTCAGACCCGATACCATCGTGGACACAATTTGTTGCAGGATCCGTTATTGTTGATGGCACTCCATTACCATCCGCTTCTATCATTGACGGTATTGGCATAAATACGATCATTCCAAATCAAACTGTAACAATCATATTCCAAGTTCAAATCGTAAGCAATCCACCAACATTCACACCTGAACTCCAAAACTTAGCATTTGTTAACTTCCAATATAACGTAGGCAATGCATTACAGGCTCAGCCTGGCAATGTGGAAACGAACGTCTTCGTTACTTCTATTCATTCAGCAATACTTTCAGCTGTAAAAACTGCTAGTACAGCCTTTGCGAATATTGGAGACACAATCACTTATACCGTTTTAATTCAAAATAGCGGCAATACAAACGCTACGAATGTAAATTTCTCAGACCTCATTCCAGCTGGAACGACCTTTGTTGAAAATAGTTTTGCTGTAAATGGAAATACCATTCCAGGTGCAAATCCAAATAACGGAGTTAATATCGGAACCGTTAGTACGAACAGTTCCTTAACCGTTACTTTCCAAGTCATAGTTACATCTACTCCGCCTTCAAACCCAATTACAAACGTTGCATCTATTCAATTCGCATTCATCGTTGATCCGGCCGCTCCTCCTGTTACAGGCACAGTAACTTCTAATAGTGCTTCTACACAAATTAATAACGCTACTGTTACAACGCTTTTAGAAGCAGATCGAACAATCGTATCTATTGGAGATATAATTACGTACACTGCAACATTAACAAACACTGGAAACTTCCCTGCAAACTCGGTATTACTCATTAACGGTGTTCCTGAAGGGGCGTTATTTGTTCCAAATAGTGTCACGCTTAACGGGATTTCACTTCCAGATGCAAGTCCAACTCTCGGTATTCCAGTTGGTATTATCGCACCAGGTGATTCTGCTACGATTACGTTCCAATTTCTTGCAAGCTCTATTCCACCGCAAGGGGCAATTATAAATCAAGCACTTACAAGTTACACATATATTGTCGACCCAAGTCAACCTCCAGTTACAGCAACATCTTCATCTAATACAGTTACTACAGCTGTCGTTGATGCATCGCTATCTGTAATTAAAAATACAGATTCCATCGTACAATCTACTGACGGTACAATCACTTACACTGTCGTCATTCAAAACAACGGGAATACAACTGCAAATACAGTTACTTTAACAGATTTGGTCCCAGAAGGAACTGCATTGATTCCAAATAGCGTGACCATTAATAGTATCTCAATTCCAGGTGCCGATCCAAACGTAGGAATACCAATAAACTCCATTGCGCCGTCAGAAATCGTCACCGTCACATTCCAAGTTATCGTTCAATCTATTCCAAGCGTGAATCCAATTTCTAATATAGCCCGTATTGACTATACTTTTATCGCGGATCCAACTGCTCCTATCATCTCTCGAACAATTACTTCGAATCCAGCTTTCACACAAATTTCAGATGCGAATGTGCTTTCTTTAAAAGCCGTCAATGCACAACAAGCAACAACTGGCGACATTTTAACGTACACGATAACATTAGAAAATACCGGAAATATTCCAGCTACAAATCTCATATTTTCAGATTCGATTCCAGCTGGGACTACATTCATAGAAAATAGTTTTACACTTAACGGAGCAGCTATACTGGGTGCAAATCCAAATGTAGGTGTTACTTTGCCTAACCTAGCAGCAAACGCTACTCATCTTATTGCTTTCCAAGTTCTTATTAACGATCCATTCTCGCAACAATCGATTACAAATCAATCTAATACAACATATACAATTCAACCAGATCCAGGGCAACCGCCTATTACTGAAACATCTACAAGTAATATTGTCATTACAAATTTCGTGCAAGCACAATTGACAATTACAAAAACGTCCAATCCAATAACTGTAGATATTGGCGGAACTATACTTTATATTTCTGAAGTGAAAAATAGCGGCAATGTTGACGCAATAAATATTATTTTTACAGATTCGATTCCAGTTGGGACTACATTCGTTCTCGACAGTGTCATAATTAACGGTGTACTTCAGCCTGATGCAAATCCCGAAAACGGAATACCAATTGGAACGATTCCACCAAACAGTTCCAAAACAATACTATTTCAAGTACAAACAAATAATCCACCTACTGAAACCGAAATTGTAAATCAATCTTCAGTAACTTACCAATATGTAAGTATTCCTACAGCTCCACCAGTGAATCGCTCTGCAAATTCTAACATTGTTACAACATCACTTCAAAATGTGAATATTATTTCCGTTAAAAGCGCAGATGTAACTTTCGTATCCATCGGGCAATTTATTACCTACACAAATACGCTACAAAATATCGGAACGGTTCCAGCTAACAATACAGTGTTCATTGACAACATTCCAGAAGGGACTATATTCATTGAAGATAGCTTATCAATAAATAATGTCATTCAGCCTGGTACGAATCCTGAAAATGGAGTAACTCTCGGCACGATACAACCAGATGAAACAGTCACTATTTCATTCCAAGTACAACTTACAAATATACCAGAGGGCAATACAGTCATTAACATCTCAGACACTTCATATGAATACCAAATTGACCCTAGTTCTCCAATTATTCAGCGTAGATCATTATCAAATGCAGTAAACACGGAAGTCCGTACAGCAAATGTTAGTGCAATTAAATCTGCTAACAGATCCATTACACGCATCGGTCAAATTATCACATATACGATCGCAGTTACAAATGCTGGTACAGTACCTATTACAAATACTCTCCTAATTGACGCAATCGCTGCTGGCACCACATTCGTTCCAGATAGCATTCTTGTAGATGGCATACCAAGACCTAACGAAAATCCAAGTACCGGAATCTCCCTTAATATTATCCTTCCAAACAATACAATTATCGTTACATTCCAAGTAAATGTAGACTCGATACCTTCTCAAAATAACATGAATAATATCGCCGTCATCCACTATGAGTATCAGCCAGACCAAAGCTTACCACCAATTTCAGAAACGATATCTTCCAATAGTACAAATATACAATTTATTGATGCTATTCTTATCGCTACAAAATCCGCTAATACAGTATTAGCTAATATTGATGAAACCGTTGTATATACAGTCTTTATTCAAAATAACGGATCCACTACAACTAACTCCATCTTTTTTACTGATATTATAGAAGATGGAACAGTATTTATTCCAGGGAGTGTAATAGTTAACAATACTGTCCTTCCTGCAGCAGATCCGAATATCGGCTTCTCCATTCCTAATATTATGTCAGGTCAAGCGACTACAATAACGTTCCAAGTTTCCGTTACGAATTTACCTGCTGCAAACCCAACACCTAATACCGCAAATATCGTCTACGACTTTATTTTCAACCCTGACTTTGCACCCATTCAAAAATCGACTACTTCCAACACTACTTTCGTTCAAATTAATGATGCTGATATCGTTTCACTTAAAACTGTTGATTTGACTTCTGTAACAATTGGTGATGTTTTAACTTATACAACAACTTTAACAAATACAGGGAATACGGATGCCACTGCCGTTGTATTTACAGACAGTATTCCTGGTGGAACAACCTTTATAGACGGTAGCGTTTTAGTAAATAACATTCCGCAGCTTAATGCCAATCCAAGTACCGGTATATTGGTAGGAACGATTGCTCCTAACATTTCTATCCCAGTCACATTTTCTGTTACTGTCGTAGCGCTTCCAACTAGCGGCCATGTTCAAAATCAAGCAACTTCTCGTTATACGATAAACGGAGAAGAACAAATATCGACTAGTAACATCACTTTCACTGAAGTTATTTCTGCTAATATAATCGCAGTAAAAACAACGCCTATCCAATATGCTGACCTACAAACAATTATCCCTTACACAATTTCCATCACAAACAATGGGAATATACAAGTAGAAAACATTATCGTTACAGATATCATCCCGGCAAATACGAGCTTTATAGAGAATAGTGTTATTGTGAATGGCAACGCTCGTCCAAATGACAATCCACTTAGCGGGATACCAATTGATAACATTCCGCCTAATACGACAGCAACTGTTCTATTCCAAGTACGGGTTACTTCGATTCCACAAACAAATCCAATCTCTAACACAAGTACAATTGAATTTCAATACACGTTACCAAATCAACCACCTATTACCAAAACTATTATTTCATCAGCTGCTTTAACAGAAATTAATCATGCGAATTTGAATAGTAATAAAGCTGTTGACCTTGCATTTGCAATGGTCGGTGATACGTTAACGTATACGATTACACTCAATCAAACTGGTAATGTTGCAGCAAATGATGTAATCATTCAAGATATGATTCCTCAAGGTACTACATTTATAGAAAATAGCGTTATTGTAAACGGAGAGGCTCTTCCGGGAGTGGATCCAGCAAGCGGCATACCAATTGGTACTATAATTGTAGATGGAGACGCTATCGCTTCATTCCAAGTAACTGTGACTTCTATTCCAATACGAAACGAGCTCAACAACCAAGCAATCACTACTTTTAACTATATAGTCAACCCAAATAACGTACCTGTTACAAATACGACGACAACAAATACAGTCACAACAGCCGTTCAAAATGATAATATCATTGCGATAAAAGCTGTTGATTTCACGAGTGCCTTACCTGGTCAAACTTTAACGTATACCATTACGATTACTAATAATGGTAATATCACTATTGAAGATTTTCTTCTAGTAGACACGGCACCTGTAGATACGACATTTGTTATTGGCAGTGTTACGATTAACGGAATCAATCAGCCTAATGCGAATCCTGAAAATGGTATTACGTTAGGAACTCTTGCTCCTAATGACTCTGTTATTATTACATTCCAAGTGACAATATCTTCTTCTACTCTTCAATCTACAATCAATAACGATGCTACTATTTTCTATACGCCTATTGTCGGTCTAATCGAACCACCTATTACAATTACAAGGCAAATAGATATCGTCACAAAGCAAACAAATACTGTTACAACGACAATCATTGATCCAATGGTTCATATTGAAAAAACGGCTAACAAATCTATTGTCGTTTTAGGAGATATTCTTACTTTCACGTTAGAGATATTTAATGATTCTCCAATCCCAACAGTAAGTACTTCCGTTATAGATACCATTCCAGCTGGTACAACATTTATAGAAAACAGTGTTACGCTTAACGGTACTCCGGTTCCAAATGTCCGTCCAGACACAAGTATGAATATCGGATCTTTACCTGCAGATGCAGTAGCAATACTAACATTTAAAGTGCTCGTAACTTCTATTCCTTCAAACAGTTCAATTATTAATTCTGCAACAGTTACAGCTGCTTTCCAATTGACACCTCAGGAGCCGATTATTACTTTTATCGTTAATTCGAATATTGTTCGTATACCAGTTCAATTCGTAACTGCGACAGCCACGAAAAGTGCTTCCGTCACTTCAGCTTATTTAAATCAATATTTTGATTACACGGTGCGTATTACGAATACTTCCGAGATTTCACTCTCAAATCTTTCTTTACAGGATGCCATTCCAGCAGGTTTACAATTTATAAACGGCACTGTCTTCATTAACGAAGAACGCTCTCCACTAGCGAATCCGAATATCGGTTTCCTAGTCGCTACTAATTTGGAACCAAACGAAACAATTATCGTGTTATTCACAGTGCAAGTGATAAATCCGCCCGTTAATAATGAATTTAAAAATAGCGCAAATGTTTCATTACAACTTCAAGTCTCGCCTACTGACCCACCAATTACAGTAACTGTTACAAGTAACGAAAACATCGTCACCTTTGTTCCAGAAAACCAAGATGAAACACTTCCAAATTTAAATTGTTTCTTTGATGGTGAACGTTTTGTACGCATTACTCCTCGAAATATACGAAACTACTTTTGGACTTGGATATGGTGGCGTTAATAGATAAAATTAAAAGCGTGCAGCTTGGATACTTTCCAATCTGCACGCTTTTTTATGAACAAAATAATAATACTCAATTGCTAGTAGCACTATATGCTACATGTCGTTTCTCAATTCGTTCCTCAATTTCTTTCATATTTTCTTTATTATTTAATAGTGATTGTTTATTTTCAATTAATAATTGTTTAAAAGATTTTCTCACTTTTTTTCTCATTTTCATTGTCCTCCTTGGGGGATGGTTTATATAAAGTGAAACTTTAATCAGTGGGGGTTTTCTTCATCCCCCACTGATTATTAGTTGAACCAATCGGACTTTTATGGGCAGTTAATCCTCACCTAACTACTTTGCTGTCGCTGAATTTTGAGGTGGGGGTCTTACTGCCCATTAAAGTGGGATAAAAGATAAAGAATTATCTGGTTGTTCTTATATTAATTGATTGTTGTGAATTCCATTTGAACTTCACATGAAAATGTCGTTTATTTTCTGACAACTTTGTGAACAAAAAAAGAAAGACCGATTCATTTTACTTTTAATCGGTCTTCCGAGTATTTACAACATATTGATTAATATTTCAGGTCTTCCCCAATTCATTTCTTCACAAACGAATCGTAATTTTTCTTCATCTATTGTGTGTAATCCTTCTTCTATTGAACATGAAATAGGAACTTCACAATGAATTTGCGCTAATTGTAATGAAATATTTAAATTCTCTAAATCACTTTCGATCTTCGTACGTTGCGCTTTCGTTAATGATGCCACATTTTCTAGTACAGTTGCTACTGTACCATGTTCTTGAATAAGCTTATATGCTGTTTTTTCACCAATACCTTTTACACCTGGGTAATTATCACTCGTATCCCCCATGAAAGCTTTCGCATGCACGATTTGCCACGGTTCTACACCTTTTTCTTCCATAATTTTCTCTGGTGTATAATACTCGTAATTTCCAATTCCTTTGCGCAGAAGCATAACTGTAACGTTCTTATCAACAAGCTGAAGTAAATCCGTATCACCTGTTAAAATATAAACTTCTGCTTCATTGCAGTATTGTTTTGCTAGTGTACCGATACAATCATCCGCTTCATACCCTTTCATACCGATGACTGGCACGGATAATTTCGCAGTCATTTCTTGTACTAAATCAAATTGCGGAATTAATTCTTCAGGCGGCGCTGCACGATTCGCTTTATAATTTGAGAACGATTCTGTTCTAAATGTCGTACTACCCATATCCCAGCATGTTACGATATGAGTCGGTTCAATTGCTTGCATTGCTGTTAATAAATGTTTCATATAACCATGAATCCCGTTTGTAGGGGTACCATCTTGTCGTTTCATAAACTGTCCGTAGACACTTGTTGCATAAAAAGCACGAAATAATAGTGCCATACCATCAACTAATAATACTTTTTTCATAATTCCTCTCCTACCAAAAAAATAATAACCCCACGTCATCACGTAAGGTTATATAAATAGATTACCATTCTACGTTTTTTCAACTTTGTCTATTATACATTGTTTTTGTATATTTCGCATCATTTACACATTAAGACGTTCTACTACAACAAATATGAAGAATCCCTGAATACGTATTTTTCCCAGTCGAAACTACTACAGCCTTCGCATTTCCACCAACAATATACGTCCCTTTGAAACATACGTTTTCAAGTTCAAGTGGATTATAGTCTTTCATTCTTTTTAAAGGCATAAAACGTTTGCGCTCAAGGTGATAGCAGCTTTCAAATTTCTCAATATTCGCATCGTTTCCTGTTAGCACAGATTCATTTACTAATAAATCATTTGCATAAATAATACGTACATCTGCTGGTACTGTATCACCTTCTGAAAGGAAAATCATATCTCCAGGAACAAGCTCTTGTACTGGCAAATTCATCATTTTTAATTCACCGTTTACACCTGTTACACTAGAACATTCTACTCGAGACACAGTAATCTTCTCACATTGTAATCCATCACGCACATGTTGTTTTGAAAAACCTGGTATCATTTCACTTAGCTTCATCATCACTTCCGCAATACGAGCTCTTTTTGAAGTTAATTCATTTCGGCCGTATACTTGAATGCGTTTTTGTGCCTCTTTCATAGATAATCCGTCTCTTGTTGTTTTAAAATACGCAAATACAGATTTTACATCTCTCGTTGCGATTTCAATTAATAAATCTTTATTTTTTTGAAGCAATGTTTGTTCTTTCATTGATTTTTTACTTAATTTATATGACGTGTTACCCACAGTTTTGTTTGCATATAACATATTATCGTCTCCTCCTTTACAACATAGGAAGAAACGCTTTGTTTCTCAATTTATCCACTTTCCTGTGAAAGTGTCTAGCGCTTAAACATACATATAAACGCTACATGATGATAAATATAAAGGGAGGAACAAGTCGTTTCCTGCCTACATCATATATTTTTGATTTGAAGTATATGGGTAACGGAACCGAGTCAGAATTTGACATGCTCCTCACCTCCTCGTTTCATTTTATAGTTTATACTATGAAATTACGCATAGCTTTGTAACAAAAAGACCTTTACTCTGAAAAGAGTAAAGGCCATGACATACACAAATAAACGATTCCTAATACAATTAGAAATCTACGGACCTCTCCCTCGCCGAGTTTTAGCACTGTATAGCATAGGTACATTACCAGCTACGTTAAGAAAAACCTTAATTCGATCATTCCTGTTGACCCATTGGCGTCTCTCGACATTTTTGGGCAGTAGCATTTCTCTATACAGGAGCCTCACCTAACAGAGACTTATTTTTATTACATAGAAAATGTTACTCTTATTTAAAATAGATGTCAACACTTTGAATGGAATCTTTTCCTTATTACAACAACTCCCTCTCATATACATATTATTTCTCTTTCGACGCATCAAATGAATAAAGCACCCATTTCAAAATTAGTAAAAATAAAAACCTTACGTTTAAACGTAAGGCTTTTAATAAGTTATACAACCAGCAATTACGATCCCAATTGAAAGCGATAAAAACATAAGAAAAAGACCGACTGCTTGATTATCTTCTTCAAGACTTTTGTTTATATTAAAGCGTGGTGTAAGCCACTCAGCTAAATAAAAGACGATAATTTGAGCCAAAATCCCAACCGCTCCCCACGAAACCATATCAAGAAGTGAAATGGAATTAGCTGCTGTCGAATATAAAACAATAGCTAAACCAAGTAATCGCCCTCCAAGTACATAGCTTACCGCCTTATTTCCTTGGGCCATTAGCTTAAATTCTTTTACTTTCGTTGTCACTTCCATCAGGAGAAGACCAATGCATAAAAGGCCAAGTGTTACTGCTAAATATAATAAAAAATTAATCATATACTTTCCTCCTTTTTTATACCTACCGGTAAATAGTACGATTCATTCCCCGTAATTTTTTCCCCCGCACGAATACCGATACTACTCGCTTTTCCAGCAATTAAAAATGAACCAAACACATACGACAATTCCTCCACCCCTTTTTCTGTTTCCAAAGATACGACTGGAAGTTCTGTATACTTTTGAAATATCGGCAGCGACGCTTTATACGTTTGGTGTGCATTTTGAAGCATAATATGTTCGTTCTTATCGCGAATGGTGATCGTGTCTCCTTCTCTACCAAATGAAGGTTTTTGAACGAAAGAACCTTTTCCTAAAAACAAATCCGGTTCTAAAAATGTAGGTAACATATATTCTTTAATCCACTGTTGTTCCTCATTTGTATAAAAAGCCTCTTCTTCTGCTAACCCCCAAATAAGACACTGAACTGACTTGGGCTGAAGTAAAAATGCTGACAATGGATTGATTATAAAAAGCTTTCCGGCTTTTACAAGTTGCAACAATTCCACACCTACCAAATCTCCTGTTTCAGGATCTTGATCCTCAATTAAATCTTCTATTGGATATGTTTGGCGATATAACACATCAATTTGCACTCCATCCCTATCCACTAAAGCATCTTTTGTAATTCTAAGTTCTGACATTGGCACTACTTTATTTTCAACATGGCATAGCTGACTCAAATACATAGTCGTATTCCAATCCTCAATATGTTCATGATGTGCTGTAAAAACAACATTTGGGTTGTCTATTCCCTGTGTCGCTTCCATTACGGCTTTTGTAATACCAGAAGATAGTAATCGTTCTTGATCCGAATTTGGATCATCATAGCCTAGTTGCTCGCAAACTTTCCCATTCATTTGAAAGCATTCCATAATAAAAGTTGGTGTATCACTATTAAATTCAAGCATTTTAATTTGGTTATCATCTGTTAAAACGAAATCAAACCGTGAAATAACAGATTCAGGATATAATCCTTTTATTCTAATGAACGATAAGCTCGCGGGAGGAAACCCAAGTTCAAGAAGCTGGTCATCATTTAAATTACGCAGAAGTCTAGCAGTCTTAAAAAATATTTTCCCCATTCGTTCAGTTGCTAACTTTAATTGTTTCATAGTCTCATTTGTTATAGAGAAAACATGAAACAAACTATACTCACATTCATATAAATCCGACCAAAAATTCGGATGTTTCGAATAAAACTCTTTTCGATCCCTTATGTATTGCGACATGTTTTAGCCCCCAAATCCTCCCTTTGAACCGCTTCCAATTCCACCTTTAAATTCCGCAGACGATTGATAAGATTTAAACGCCGATGAATTTTTGAAAGTCGATTTATTTTGATAGTATCTCCCGCCATAGAAGTAATGCCCACGATAACTTGAGCTACTCTCATCACACTGCCATACCCCAAGTTCATCATCCCAATCCCAATCTGAACAACTCTTATCATTCGGTTTTGGGGGAAGATCTTGCGCACAGCCAAATAAAGTGCCAGTCATTAAAGACGTTACGACACCACCTACTAGCCATTTCGTTTTTGTCACCTTCGCACTCCCCTTTATAAATTCTATTCCTATTATATAGGATAGCATGATAAAGTAGAAGAAAAAGGAAGAAGAGTGATAAAATGCGCTTAGAATATCGACTTAATGATGAAACGAAAAAGTATCCTGCTTTATGGAATTACACAAATATTTCTAATGCTGAAATTATCGCACGCATGACTTGTGAATATTTTATAAAAGATAAAAATACATATGTTGTTACTGCAACTTCTGTAGATCCGGACGGAACAGCAGTTATATATATTCAAAAAGAAGAGTTTGCAAATGACCCTTCAGACCCGATATACTCCCACATCGGTTTTGAAGTTAGAGAACTAAATGAAACGAGTTCAAGCATAATAAATAGTAAAGATGTATGGAACTATGAGGAGATTTTGCCATCTCTTCATTCAGATATTATATATATTCAGCACGACGGCATGCATATGGAGTTTACTTTAGATTCAAGAGAAATTGATGAAGATAGAAAATGCTATATTTATTATGGAAACTTTACAGGTGAATCGAGATAACATGAATATATTTACGCAACAAAAAAACCTTACGTATAAAACGTAAGGTTTTTATATAGCCCCACATATGCCGTTCTCTCTAGATGTCCATAAACCTGCTCTCACAGGTGGATGCTCTCACAAATGTTTGTAACTTCCTTCTTAAAAAGATGGCATGTTAGCTACATTTAAATATTGAACTTCCATATTAAACTTATTGGTTTAAGACATGCATAAGCTACGTACACCGTAGGAATTTTATATAATGTTAGTTGAAATAAGACCCCCGCACGTGCCGCTCCTCGTAAATGTCCAAAAACCCGCTACTCGCAGGTGGATGCCCTCACAGTTACCGTACATCTTCCTCCACAAGGAAGGCTTGATGATGGTCACTAAATATTGAGCTTCCGTATAACTAACATCGGTTTTAGACATAAATAAGTTACGTACACCGCAGGATGTGTTATTTACTTGTCGTTATATTATCACATTGTTTCCAATGTGTAAAATACAAAGTTTTTCGAGCAATCTCTTGCTTGTGACCTTATTTTAATACAAATTATTTTTGCATGCAAGTGATTAATCTTCTTCTTTTGCAATTTGATTTTCTGGATAAGAAATCCAATCACTCCAGCTACCTGCATACAATTTAACATTTTGGAATCCAGCTAATTTCAATGCAATGATATTTGGACATGCTGTAACACCAGAACCACAATATACAATTGTTTCCTTATCTTTCGAAAGATTTTGGAATCGTTCTTGTTGCTGAGCTTCATTCTTAAATTGTCCTGATTGCAGCATACCATCCTTCCAAAAATAGTTTACTGCCGTTGGAATATGTCCTGCTTTTGGATCAACAAGTTCCTCTACACCAGCATAACGCTTTGGCTCTCTGGAATCAATTAATGTAACATCTTTACCTTTACCTGCATCGATGTTCTCTCTAACCGTTTCCATCGTTACAAGCATATGATCTTGTATATTTGCTTTGAATGTCTTTCGTATAACAACAGGAATTTCCGGTGTTACCGGTAGTCCATTCTCTTTCCAAGCTGGAAATCCGCCATCTAATATATATACTTTCTCATGTCCTACATAGTTTAATAACCACCAAAGACGAGAAGCATTTGCACCCGCTTCACTGTCATATGCAATTACTGTCATATGTTCATCAATACCAGCTTGCGAAAGCTTGTCTGCAAACTCCTCAACATTTGGCAACGGATGGCGGCCACCATGTTCTGTTACAGGACTTGATAAATCTACATTCAAATCAAAATATAATGCATGAGGAATATGTTCTTCTTGATACTTTTCTCTACCCCAATTAGGATTCGCTAAATCAAAACGACAATCGATTATACGGACGTTCTCATCTTCTATATGCTCACGTAACCATTCGACTGTAACTATCATCTTTAACGACCTTCTTTCTCTTTCAAACGACTTACATACTCCATAACCATTTCTTTTGTAACATATTTACGCTGCAAGGTAACACCATTTTTTGCAAGAGCATTAATTTGCTTCGTTACAACATTAATGACATCAACCGAAAATTCTTTCCCATTTGACGCAAGTGATACGGCAGCTTCAATAGCCGCTTCACGCTGCGCATCTAATTGTAAACATGCTTTTACACTTTCATTTTGTTTACGAGAATGTGCTGTAATTGCTTTATGTACTTCCATCTTCTCTTCCCCCTAAATAAGTTATACGTTCTCATTCAATTCCATTGCAAGCCGAATCATATCACGACATACAATCCCATTTTCAATAATCTCTTCTTCATAATGCTTCGAAAAGTAATCAAAATCAATAGAAAAAATACGAAATCCACATTTTTGATATAAAGCAAGTTGTGAGACACTAGAATTACCTGTACCAACTTCAAGTTTTGACATACCATGTTCTTTAGCAGTTTCTACCGCATGCTCTAATAATTTCTTTCCAATACCTTTCCCTTGCAAATGTTCTACAACCGCAATATTCATAATTTCCATCGTCTTCGGTCTTGTTTCCAAAAGAACATATACACCGATTACATTATCATCTTGCTTTGCTACGTATGTTAACCCTCTTCGTACATATGCACCAATTTGTTGTTCACTTGGATCAGCAAGTAGTAATAAAGACTTCGGTATAGCTTCTTTTGAAATACGTTCTATTACAACGTTCATAAAAAATTCCCCCTTCTCTATTGTTCTAAACCCTCCTTGTCTACCATAAGTAATAGAAAGGAGGGATTCACCATGGACAACAATGAGAAAAAATGCAACGTCATCTCTATTGATGGAAAGAAGAAGAAGAACGACACGTATGCCTATCCAAAATTAGTAGTAGAAAACAAAACATATGAATTTTCTTCATTCGTCTTATGCGGTGAAACACCGGACGGCAGACGACTCGTTCTTACTCATATGATTTCTACCGATGAATTTGCTGGGTTTGTCAAATCTTTAGATACGGTACTACAAAAGAAAATTGAACGAATCTTTTTTTCATAACGACTACATCACATAAATTTCTTTTTCAATCTCTACTAATTGCTTTTGCAATTGTTCTTTACTTTGTTCATACAGTGATACATCAATCGTTGCAGCCAATGCAAATAATACACTTTCATAATAATTCATCACATCTTGCTGCATCACTTTTTGGAATAAGTCCCATTTTAAATCCCACTCTTGCTTATAATGATGAACAAATAAATCTTTTTCATCAGCTACATAGTTTGATACGAGAGGTTCTAATACAGATTTAGCGTCTTCTTGCATAAAAGCTTTGTCATTCTTTTCAAAAAAGCTTTTCTCATTTTTAAAGTGTGCCAGTGCTTTTTTGAAATCTTTTATTTCAACTGAAGGGAACGGTTCTTTATGTGTAATATCTTTATATTCATATTCCACTGTTCCATTCATAGAAATTGATTCATTTTCTACTTTACAGCTCACCACAATTTCATTTTTAGCACGCTTCATCGTTTCGTCTATCCATTTCTCAAGACGTAATGATGTTGCACGCATTTCTTGTAATAAATCATGCTGAATAAATGCTACTAATTCCATAACACACTGCTGCAACTGCACTTTCACATTTCCGTCCGTTCGAAGCGATGCCGGATTAATAAATTCAGTAAACACATCGTTATAACGTAGGAATAGTCGTTGTTGTACGTAATAAAGCAATTCTTTCACTTCATTTTGCATCGCCTGTTCTTCAGCAAGCACACTATATGATGAAATAATATGAAGTAGTTGATCACGCTCTGCTTCATATTTTTTCGTTTGCTTCTCTTTCTCTTCATTCCCCTGCTTTGCACCATTTATCATATTTACTAACAGGTGATCTGCCCCTTGCAATGCACCATATAAAGCATGAACAGATACGAGCATTAAATCCCTCATCATAAAAGATGTAAATGATTCCTCGAACTTAGCAATCCCAGAATTTTGTAAAATACCGTACTTCTCTTTTCCAATATTTTTTCCTTGTTTCTCTTCAAGCGCACATAAACTTGAAATTGCAAATAAACGTGGATTTCTAATACCGTATTGCAGTAGCTGGTCTGCGATATAACCTTTTACCATTTCAAGTTCTTCTTCAGACTCTGCTAAATCGGCCGCATTAATTAAGAAGAACATTTTATCAAGAGCAAAAGTATCCTTTACACGACCAAGCTGAATTAAAAATTCACGGTCAGCACGAGAAAACACGTGATTATAATACGTTACAAATAAAATAGCATCTGCGTTTTTAATATACTGGAACGCAACGTCTGTATGGCGGGCGTTAATAGAATCCGCTCCAGGTGTGTCTACAAGCGCTACCCCTTGCCTTGTTAAAGCACAATCATAATATAGCTCCATATACTCAACAAAACATGATTTTTCTTCATTCGCTACATAATCAGAAAACTCTTCTAATGTAACTTGTACTTGCTCACCTAAATGTGTAGAAACCGTATCATATCCTTTTTGTACCGCTCGTAAAAAGCTAAATGTTGTTTTTTGCTTCCCAGTTGGTGAAGGATATTTCATAACTTTATCAATTTGTGCTAACGCTTCATCTAACGTAGTAATCTCATAATGAAACAGCTTATAAACAGCTTTCATATCTTCTAATAAGGCTTGCTTTGATTTAAATTGAACCATTACTGTTCCGTGTGGTTTTTCCTCTGTAACCGGCAAAATTTGATTAATCGTTGCCGTCGTCGGATTTGGTGATACAGGAAGTACCTTCTCACCAAGCAATGCATTGGCAAATGATGATTTTCCGGCACTAAAAGCTCCGAATAACGCTACTGTAAATTGTTTCGTTTCCACACGGCGCCTTTTTTCTATTATCTCTTGTTGTACATGTTTTAGCGCTGGCAATGGCTCTAATATCGTTTCAGCTTTCTTCACTTCCTCTAATATACGCTGAATATTTAAAGCTGCCGTTCCTTTTATCTCTTCCTCATGAGCCGCTACGTTATCATTTACAACTTCCTGCTCTTGTAATGTGAATTTCTCACTAACAATTTGTTTTTCACTTTGCAATATCTCTTCTATTTGCAACCCTTCTGGCGTAGCAACACGCTCATGCCAAACATTTTGTAAATAACTTTCATATGTCTCCAAATTGTTACTGTATTGCAATTTTGTTTCTTTTGCCGTTTGCAACATCGTATATGTTTCAATCTCTTCTTCAATACGAGCAACTGCTTCCTTTACCTTTTTCTTTAAAACGACTGCACTTTTATCAAAAATTTGTTGTGCTTTTGTAAAATAACGTTTCTTCAGTTCATTCGCTACATCCGCTGTATAAAGAAGTAAGTAATCACCTGTGAAACCTGCACCTTGTTTAATTACTTCGGCTAACATTTCTGGTCCGAAGGCAATCTCTAGAGCATATATGTCTTTCCCAATTTCCTCTGTAAACAACCCTTCTTCTTTTAAGAAGGCAACAATAAATTCTTTCACATGAAAATCAAGTTGCGTTTCAACCGTCTTTTGCAAAGCTGAATAAAAAGCATCTAAACGTCTCTGTTTTTCTTGCTCAGTCTTTCCTTTCGCAAATAGCAAACCAACTTTAAATTTTGTTAATTTCGTTTCTAAGTACGCATTTGCCAATTCTCTCATTTCAAACGGCATTAAATACGCGTTATCTAATATAGCTTGTAAGCCTTTTATAAATTCGTTTCTCACATGAGACTCTTTACTAGCCTCTCGATGTTTCGTTTCAGTTAGCTCTTCTTTCTTTTCAACTATCTCTGAAATAGAAAGCGGTGATGCTAACTCTTCCTCATATTTCAAAAGAGCTTTTTCATTTTCAGAAAGAATAAACGAGACATGTTCTCCCATTAAATATTCTGTTTCTCGCTCCATTCCAGCTCTTACATACTGCTCTTTTTCTTTCATAATAGAAGTAATTAATGTTTCCAAGTTTCCAATTTCATTATGTGGATGGTTCATCATTCGTAATGAAGTATAATAAACGCCATCCACTTCAATATCCCAGTTAGAGAACGATTGTTTTACACTGTCTCTATAATCCTCAAATGATAATTCATTTTCTTTATGTTTATCTATTTGATTTACAACGAGATAAACCGTTTTATTACGTTGTTTCAATTCTTTAACAAATTGTAAATTCACTTCCGATTGGACGTGATTATAATCCATCATATAAAAAATTACGTCTGCTAGATGCAGCGTTGATTCTGTCGCTAGTTGATGGGCATCATCTGTTGAATCAATCCCTGGTGTATCAACTAACATAACACCTTCTGGAATTGGCGCATCATTTCGATAAATATGAACACCAATTACCTCATCGCCATCTTTACAAATTTGTTTTAATTCTTCTGCTGAATATGCACCGTCATATTCGTACTGCTCTCCAGATTTAATCGTTACAACAACACGATCAGACCCCTTTTCAATTTTAACGACGTTAGCGCTTGTCGGAATTGGACTTGTCGGTAACAACTGCGCTTTATATAGATGATTCATCATCGTAGATTTCCCTGCTGAGAAGTGACCGCAGAATGCTATCATAAGCTGCTCTCGTTTATATTTTCGAATCACTTCAAACAACTTTAAGCTATTCTCTGCATCGCCGTGTTTTTGCCACTCTTCATAAAAACAAACAAGTTTTTTCATACCGTTTGTCTGTACTATGTTTGTCATCCCCTTGTTCCCCTTTATCCAAGATGTATATACTTTCCCCCGCTATTTGCGAGCTCATAATCAACAGGAGATACATCCTCTCATTGATTACCGTTTCACTTTACTATCATACTAAATTTTCAGCATATTCTCATTAAAAATAAAAAATCCCTTTCATTCTTTTTACAAATGAAAGGGATTTTATGTAATATCACTCATTTTGCTGTTCCTACTCCATTTAAAACATACTTTGCAATAACTGCATATACAGCGACTGTACCTGCTACTAATGCATATACCATACTCATGCACCAACCTTTTTGATAATGATTATCACTTTTGAATACATTTTATCATTAAAGAGAATCATTATCAACACTTTTCATAAAGAAAGCTCCTTATAAGAAGGAGCTTCACTGCCTGTTTTGAAAAAGGTTAAAACTTGTTGTGCACTCTTATTATATCTCATCTTACATAACTTAATAGTTAAAAAAAATGGAAATCTACCCTATACCCTCCATCTTACATTTTGTATAATAAAAGGGAATTACTTAACAAGGAGGAAAATAATGACACAAAATATTTCACAAGGCGAGAGGATACACTCCATCGATATTATTAGAGGAATAGCTGTACTAGGTATTTTTCTTGTTAACTGGCCCATTATCGCTGGGATTGACTCACGTGATCTTTCAGGAGTTTACGAGGGGCTAGATAGCTATATCCGTCTATTTTACGATATGTTCATTCAAACAAAGTTTTATACTATCTTTTCATTTTTATTCGGCCTAGGCTTTTACATTTTTATGACTCGTGCTGAAGCAAAAACAGATCGACCAAAAACTTTATTTGTTCGTCGTTTACTTATTTTATTATTATTCGGTTTCTTACATTACGTTCTTTTATGGGACGGAGACATTTTACATAGTTATGCAATCGCTGGATTTTTCTTATTTTTATTTTATAAGAGAAAACCTCGTACTATTTTAATATGGGCAATCGTTTTATTAAGTATTTTTCAATTTCTTATGCTAATCGCTACTATTGGTATTGCCTTCATGCCAAAGGAGGAACTTGGGTTATCCTTACCAATCATGCCACTTGAAGACTGGGTGTCACAAATACAAAATCGTTTCCATGCTTTTTATGCTAATGGAATTGGACTAAATGTATCAATGCTCCCAGAAACAGTTGGGCTATTTTTACTCGGTTTATATGCCGGTAAAAAAGACATTTTCCGCCGCACGAAAGAGTTAGATCCAAAGCTAAAAAAATGGCAAATCATTATGTTTGTTTTAACATTACCGTTTTGGTTCTTTATGGTTCGTTATTTCTTATCAACATCGTCATATGAACCACTTTATATGCAAGGGCTTGCAATGTTTAGCGGAAAAACATTATTCATCTTCTACATTTTCACTCTTATGCGTTTATTACAAAAAGAAAAATGGCAAACATTATTACGTCCATTCCAGTACGTTGGTCGAATGGCATTAACAAATTACATCTCGCATACAATTGTTACATTACTTGTATTCGGACTACTGTTCAAAAATGGTTACCTTGCTCCATTATGGGTAGGACCACTATTTTGCGTCGGTTTCTACACATTACAAATCTTTATTAGCCGCTGGTGGCTATCACGTTATCAATACGGGCCACTTGAGTACATTTGGCGTCTTGGTACGTACGGGAAAATGATGCCACTTAAAAAGAAAAGCAAGGTCTCATAACAGTAACGAATCGGTTTTGAAATACAAAAATAAAAGGTTCAAATCGCATACGATTTGAACCTTTTATCAATTTTACGCTTCTCTTACCGCACTTTGCATCGGAACTGGTTCATCCTTTACTTTCACTTTACGCTGCGGCACCATATTAAATACGATATTTAAAAGTACTGCTGACGCACTTCCAAGTACGATTCCGTTATCTGTTAAAATACGAATGCTTTCTGGAAGTTGTGAGAATAATGTAGGAACGACAGTAACTCCTAGCCCGATTCCAACAGAACATGCAACGATTAATAAGTTTTCTTGTCTTCCAAAATCAACGCTACTTAACATTTTAATACCATATGCCATTACCATACCGAACATTGCTAACATCGCACCGCCAAGTACTGATTTCGGAATGATTGTTGTAATAGCTGCGATTTTTGGAATGAATCCAAGAGCGATTAACATACCACCACAAGTGTAAATAATCACGCGATTTCTTACTCCAGTTAATTGAACAAGCCCTACGTTTTGAGAGTATGTTGTATATGGGAAGGCGTTGAAAATACCACCTAACACCATTGCTAATCCTTCTGCACGATAACCTTTTGTTAATTCTTTTTCACCAATCTTTTTATTGCAAATATCAGATAATGCAAAGTATACACCTGTTGCTTCTACAATCCCTACGCAAGCAACTAGAATCATCGTAATAATTGGCGTTAATTCAAACGTTGGTGTACCGAAGTAAAATGGCTGAATACCATGGAACCAATCTGCTTCTCCAACCGCTTGCAAGCTTACTTTCCCCATAAATGCTGCAACAATTGTACCGAATAAAAGACCTAGTAAAATAGAGATTGAACGAATAAACCCGTCGAAGAAACGATACATAATGATGATAAATAGTAACACACCAAATGCTAATGCTAAGTTTTCAAGACTACCGAAATCCTTACTTCCTACTCCTCCAGCCATATCATTAATTGCTGCTGGAACAAGTGTAACTCCAATTACGGTAACGACAGATCCTGTTACAACAGGAGGAAACAGTTTTACAAGCTTTCCAAATAATTTCGCAAAAATAACAACGAATAACCCCGCAGCAATAATTGCTCCATAAATAGAAGACACGCCGTATTGTTTTCCGATTGCAATCATCGGCCCAACGGCTGTAAATGTACAACCTAGTACAACTGGGAGTCCAATACCGAAAAAGCGATTTGATAATGCTTGTAAAATTGTCGCAACGCCGCACATTAATAAATCAATTGAGACTAAATATGTTAACTCTTTTTGATTTAAACCAAGTCCGCCGCCCACAATAAGCGGAACGATAATTGCGCCAGCATACATAGCAAGCATATGCTGCATACCAAGCGATGCGATTTTAAATGGATGTTGCTTCATCGTTTATTTCACCTCCGCAGTTTCTTGCTGTACAAATGTAACTGCGTTATTATCAAGTGATGCAATTTCTGCTAGTGACTCAACACGAATTCCTTGTTCACGAAGCTTCTTTCCTCCATCTTGAAATGCTTTTTCAATAACAATACCAATTCCTGCAATACTTGCTCCAGCTTGCTCTACTAGGCTCATTAAACCTAAAGCAGCCTGACCGTTTGCTAAAAAGTCATCAATAATTAAAACGCGATCACTTTCATCAATATGATTTCGAGATAATGAAATTTCATTCGTTTCTTGTTTTGTAAATGAATATACGTTTGCAACATACATATTATCTTGTAACGTTAACGATTTACGCTTTCTAGCAAAGATTACTTTTACACCAAGCTCTAATGCAGCCATAACTGCTGGTGCAATACCTGAAGATTCAATCGTCACGATTTTTGTAATGTTCTCTTCTTTAAAACGTTTAGCAAATTCTTTTCCGATTTCTTGCATAAGTACTGGATCAATTTGGTGATTTAAAAATGCATCTACCTTTAATACATCACCAGATAAAACCTTTCCTTCGTTCAAAATCTTTTCTTGTAATACTTTCATGTTTGTTCCCCCTCTTATGCAATAAAAAAACTCCAAAAGCCGCCACCACTCGTTACAAGTGAGAGACGCGCTTTTGGAGTTTCGCAAAAAAGAATGCTAAACAAGCAAGTATATTCGTCCTCACTCATAGTCAAAGTATTTACGGTACTTCGGTAGAAACTTGCAGGCCATATCCCCGCGATTATATGAGTGTTGCTAACTATTTATTTTATAGAAGGATTATAACGCACTTTTTATACTTTGAAAAGTATTTATCAAAAAAACACGTACAAATTTTTAAAAACTACCATTTTCGTTCGAGTTTTGTAAACTCTTTCATTCCAAATTACAATTTCGTTAAAATGATTGGTCCATCTTTTGTAATCACAATTGTATGCTCATATTGAGCTGATAATTTCCCGTCCATCGTTCTTGCAGTCCATCCATTTAAATCTACTTTACAATATCGCATACCTACATTGACAATCGGCTCAATCGTAATTACCATTCCTTCTTGTAGCTCAGGACCTTGTCCTTGTTTACCAAAATGAAAAATTGCTGGTTCTTCATGAATCTCTTTACCAATCCCATGTCCAGTGAAGTCTCTCGCGACAGAAAAACCTTCATTTGCTACATAGCTTTCAATTTCGTAGCCAATATCTCCTACATGATTACCGATTATCGCCTGATCAATTCCTTTATACAAAGCATTCTCAGCTACTAACAATAACTTTTCTGCTTCATCAGAAACTTTTCCAATTCTATACGTCCAAGCAGAATCTGAAAGACCACCATTTAAGTTTACTACCATATCAATTGTTACAATATCACCCTCAGTTAAAGGACTATCGGTCGGAAATGCATGACACATTTCATCGTTTACAGATGCACATATCGCATATGGATATCCGTTGTACCCTTTCTGCTCAGACGTTGCACCATGCTGTTCTAAATATGCTTCCACAAACGTATCAATTTCTTTTGTTGTAATACCTGGTTTCATCATTTTCGCAATTTCTCTATGACATGAAGCAAGTAATTTTCCAGATTCATGCATTAAATCTATTTCATTTTTCGTTTTAATTGTAATCATGCTTATCTCTACCTTCCTTGCTAGACCTACTATTTGCTACTAAATTTCAATGATACACATACTCTTCCAACACTTTCAATTAATATTACATCTAGTATTTTTAGTTGATGTTTACTTATAAACAAAGTATATTGTTACTATACTATTAAAAGGAGGATTGTTAAAGATGATGCACGCAGGAAGACTACGTCAGCAAACTTTGAACAATAAGTAACTTAATATGTTCAAAGGCTCTGTTTTCATAAAGCAGAGTAAACGGGATTAGTCTGCACATTTTTAATAATCTTCAACGGAAGAGTACACTTTCCACATGGAGAAAGGCAGATATACATCTGTCTTTTTTTCGTATATTTTTCATACAAAGAGAGACGTTTATTCCTTATATCCTCGTTTACTCTTAACCACAGACAGAAGCCCGTCTGTGGTTTTTTTATGATTACATTTCTTTAATCATATTGATGTATTTAGGATGATTAGTAACAGAAAACGTATAACAGCATTAAAATCAGAATAAACAATTGGAGGAAATAAAAATGACTACACTTAAAGTGAAACAATTAGCAAATAAAAAAGGACTAAATATTTTAGAAGATTCAATAGAAATCAATGAATCTGGCGTTGACTTTCAAGTAGCGCACGTTACAGAACAAAACGGAGATAAATGGATACTAAGAATTCCTCGTAGACCAGAATCCATGAGACATGCTCTACAAGAAAAAGAAGCGTTAGAAATTATGAAAAAACATGCAGCATTCCAAGTTCCTAATTGGTCTATATTTTCTGAAGAACTAATTGCTTATAAACAACTAAGTGGCTTTCCTGCTGCTACTATCGATATAGAACAACAAAGATATGTATGGAACTTTAATGAAAAGAATGTACCAATCGAATACTATATTTCATTAGGAAAAGTTCTAGCGAATGTACATTCATTACCTCAGCAAAAATTTAATAATATAGGTGTTGAAATTCTTACTGCTAATGAATTAAGAACTTCTATGAAACAAAGGATGAATCGAGTGAAGGAACAATACCATATTAATCAAAACTTATGGGATCGTTGGCAAGCATGGCTAGCTGAAGATTCTTTTTGGCCATCTCACGTGGGAGTAAAGCATGGGGATATACATCCAGGTCATATTCTGATTGATAAGAAAAATAATGTAACTGGTTTAATTGATTGGACAGAAGTAGGGATAGGTGATGTATCTATAGATTTCACATCGCATTATCTACTCTTTGGGAAAGATGGATTAACAAAGTTAATTCACTCTTATGACAACGCTGGCGGTAAAACTTGGTCAAGAATGGACGAACATATTATCGAACTTCTAACAACAAGTAGCATCACTGTTGCTGAATACGCTCAAGTATCAGGTTTGAAAGACATGCATGAAGCAGCTATACACATGCTAGCAACTGAAGGTTAATACAGTTGCTAAAAAAACATTAAACTAAAAAACAGAAGAACTCTCTTCTGTTTTTTAGTTATTTTTACATATATAATTCATTTTCAAAAATTCAAAACAACTACCATTTGTTTTCTGTATAAACGTTCCAACTGCTTCAAACCCTGCCCTTTTATACACTTTAATTGCTCTTTTATTAAATGTAGCTACTGATAGTGTTATATAATTACATCCATATTTTTCTTCACTAAAAGCTAGTATAGCATTTATGAACTGTAAACCAAATCCATTCCCAGTTATATTAGGTCTCATTCCAAGACCTATATCAACCGTTCCACCAGTTATTTTACAAACAGTAAAATAACCAATGAGAGTGCCATTTTCCTTCACAGAAAATGTATGATTCCCTCTACTCTCATCATGTAAAAATTCGGCTAAATCTTCTTCATCTGCCTCTATATCGTAAAAAGAATATTTCCCTTCATAATGCCAGTTGTATGCAATTTCTTCTGCTTCTTCTTGCGTCATTACTGTATATGTATAGTCCATTCTCCCACCCCCTTAAAAAAAGAGCTGCAATTAAGCAGCCCTTTTTTATAACTCGTAAATCTCTCTATACTTCGCTTCTAAATAATCTGCTAAGTAATTTGCATTCAATCCTTCACCTGTTACATCTTCTAAAATTTCAAGTGGCTTTTTCGTTTTACCGTATTGGTGAATGTTTTCTGTTAACCATTCACGAATTGGCGTTACGTTTCCTTCTTCTAATAATGCATCAAAGTTCGGAATATCTTTTACCATTCTTTGCTTAAATTGCGCTGCATACATATAACCAAGCGCATAAGATGGGAAGTATCCAAATGAACCACCAGCCCAGTGAACATCTTGTAATACGCCTTGTGCATCGTTAGCCGGACGAATTCCTAAATATGCTTCCATCTTATCGTTCCAAGCCGCTGGTAAATCCTTCACTTGTAATGTGCCATCAAATAACTCTTTCTCAAGTTCATAACGAACCATAACGTGAAGCGGATATGTAAGCTCATCTGCTTCTATGCGAATAAATGAAGGCTTCGATTCATTTATTGCATCATAAAACTCATCTACTGATATATCATTGAATTGACCATTGCTATACTCTTTTAATAAATCATAATTTTTCTTCCAGAATGATTTATTACGACCGATAAAGTTCTCAAAGAATAATGATTGTGACTCATGAATACCCATAGATGTTCCACTACATAGCGGTGTACCTTCAAATTTCTCTGCAATATTTTGTTCATATACAGCATGACCACATTCATGAATTGTTCCAAACACAGCCATACGGAAATCTTTTTCGTCATAGCGCGTTGTAATACGAACATCTCCTCTATTTAATGTGATCTCGAAAGGATGTACGGTTTCATCAAGACGACCTGCTTCAAAGTCATAATTTAATTGCTTTAATAACTCTAATGTAAAGTTTTTTTGTTTTTCTTTTGAAAAATGTTCTGATAAAGCACTTGTCTTTAATCTCTTTTGCGAATCCGATATTTCTTTTACGAGCGGTACGATACGCTCACGAAGTTGACCAAATACGTGGTCTAACACCTCTACTGTAATGCCCGGCTCATACATATCTAATAATGTATTATATTTATATGTTTCATAACCCCAATATGTAATGAATTTCTTTTTAAATTCAACTATTTGTTCTAAATACGGACGGAACATTTCGAAATCAGATTTTTCGCGAGCTTCTTCCCACACACTTTCCGCTTTCGCTTCTAATTTCACATATGCTTCATATTCCGCTTGTGGAATTTTCTTATTTCTATCATATTCTTTACGGCACTCTTCCACCATTTTCTTCGTCGTTTCAGAAAGTTTATCTTCACTTATTAAAGATTCAAGCTCTGTTAAATAGTTTCCCATTTCATCTGAAGTCGACATAGCAAACACTTCTGATGAAAGCATGCCAATTACTTCTGAACGCTGGTCTACACCTTTTTTAGGCGCACCTGTTCTTAAGTCCCAAAACATTAAGCTTAACGCTTCTCCGTAATTTTGTATCTTCTTTACATATGTTAAAAATTGCTTTTCTACTTCATATGTAGCTACTGTCATCGTATAAAAACCTCCTTTTTCTACCTCAAACTTAATTCGACATGAAAATCTAAATTCCTTTTATAATAGAAAAAAAGCTTGGCAAGCGCCAAGCTTTCTCCTTATAATTCTTTACCTTCTACTGGTAGTACGTTTTTCACCGCTTCAATCACTTTCTCATCTTCAGTATCAGATAAGAAGATTGATATAGCCCCTTTAT
Organism: Bacillus sp. TE9106W; assembly: GCF_054062215.1. Taxonomy (NCBI): domain Bacteria; kingdom Bacillati; phylum Bacillota; class Bacilli; order Caryophanales; family Bacillaceae; genus Bacillus; species Bacillus sp. TE9106W. Next base: position 97,388 of record NZ_JBSSFA010000006.1, on the reverse strand, counting down.
CGTCGCTCGTACGAATTAAACGTCCAATTCCTTGACGAAGACGTAAAATCATATACGGTACATCTACATCCCAGAATGGATCATTCACATGTTTACGCTTCGCTTCAAACACAGGATCGTTTGGAGGGAATGGTAATGACCAAATAATAACATGTGATAATGATGAACCAGGAATATCTAAACCTTCCCATAAATGAACAGCACAAAGTACAGTTTCTTCTTCATTTTGGAAACGAGAAACAAGCTGACTAATTTCTTGGTCCCCTTCATATAGGAATGGAACTGACATTTGTTCTTTACTTACATACTCTTTAAACGCTGCAAGTTCTTGCGTTGTACGGAATAATACAAGTGTACGTCCATTTGTTTTTTGTATATTTTCAAGTGTATATTGACACTTTCTTTCCCATTCGTTTTCTTTCGTATGAGATAGTAAGTTTACTGCCATTTGCTCCTCATAATCAAACGGTGAGGCAACTGAGAATGACAAGTAATCTTTTACCCCTAGGCTATTTGCTGTAAATGAGAATGAATCGTTGTTAGATAATGTAGCAGAAGAGAAAATATACGGGATTTTCTTCGAGAATACTTTCTCTTGTAATACTTCTTCAACTGCACGCGGCATAATTACTAACGTGAAGGCTCCATCACCTTCTTCACCCCATGTAATTACATTTTTCTCGTGCATAAACAGACGAAGTGAATGCTCTAATACATCTAAATGTTCATCAACGATATTTAAATCATACGTGTTTACTGTATGCATTTCACTTTCAAATACTAATGCATCACCGACTTCACCAATTTTCGCATAAAGTCGCTTCGCTTCAGCCGTTACTTTTTCTGTCACAGTAATTTCTAAACGATCAGAACCAGCAATTTCTTTTTTATTCTCTTGTAACACATCAAAGAATCGCTCTGTTTGCCAAATTGTTTCTTCTACTAAATGCGCAAACTCCTCGCGAATATCATTTTGTAATAATCTCGTTAACAGTTGCTCCATCATCGTTTGCTTTAAACGATATGTTAAAGCTTTTTGAGCTGCATATTCTACAAGATGTCCTTCATCGAATACAACACAACTGCTTTCTGGTAATAACGGAATTTGCCCTTCACGCTTACGAGCATCGTACGTCCAAATATGATCCATATAGAAATCTTGAGAACAAATAATTAAATCTGCCGCTTTACGATAATGTTCACGTGATAGAGTTTGCCCACAACGATGACGAGAATCACAAGTAAAGCAATCTTGGAAGTAATCCCAATTTACTTTTGACCATTCTTCGTCATTTAAAAGTGGAAATTCTTTTCGGTCACCATAGTGAGTAAAGTTTTGCATCGTACCGTGGTCAAATACAAACTGTGGTAATTCGTAGTATACATCTTCAATTACTTCTGGAGCTCGTCCACTCATAACATCTTCAAGTTTACGTAAGCATAAATAATTATCCATTGATTTCGCAAGTCTTACATCTACCGATAAGCCTAATGCCTCAGATAATTTAGCAATGTCCCCTTCTTCTTTTACAAGCTGCTCAATTAACGTTTCATCTGCACAAGCGATAATCGCTGGTTTCCCAGTATAACGCGCATAGCAAATTGCATATAGAAGATATACAATTGTTTTCCCGGTTCCTACACCCGCTTCTGCGAACATAACTTTCTTTTCTTGGAAAGCACGTTCTAATTGAAACGCCATAAAAATTTGTTCATCACGCTCTTCAAAGCCTTTTTCCGGAAGGATGTCGTAAAACACATCTCCAATCCACTCATTCAACTTATCATAAAAATTATCTTGTTTTCCTACTTCAAATGGTAATCTCTTCTCAGTAAACATCCTTAGCCTCCAACCAAAAAGTTTTTCTATAAAAGATATAGCAACTGCTACTCATATAGGTGCAGCCACTTTCCCCTGTTGCAATACATAGAAATACACGAAAAAAAATTTTCCTTTCGAAAAAGGAAAATTTTCTTCTATATTAATGACTTTAAATAACGTTTATCAATCGCCGTTTCATGTGAAAGAGCTGACAAATATTCTTCTTGCGCTTTTTGTATTTCATCTACAATCGCACCTTGGCTATCCAATTCTTTTCCGATCTCATCATACGTACGGTGAATAGCCTTTTGAATCATTGATAATTGGAAACTATCCATATTAGTTCCTCCTTTACGCATTACATAATAGCCAGTATATGCGCGCTGGAGTAGTTTTATACTATGAATTACGAGGTGGACGTTTTCCGAAGTATTGGTAGTAATCTGTACGAATAAATCCATTAAACAGTTTACGTTTCTTCGATGCATCTTTTCCGTAGCACTTCTCAAATGCTTCGTAACTTGTTAATACATACGCCGACCATGTATCTAATGGACGGAATACTTGTCCCATTTCTTTATACAATTGTTCAACAAGTGCTTTTTCACTTAAACGTTCTCCGTATGGAGGATTCGTTACAACATAGCCATAATCCTCTTTTGTTGTGAAATCTTTTACTTGCATTTGTTTAAATGTAATTAAATCACCTAAACCAACTTCTTCTGCGTTATCTTGAGCAACTCGAATCATACGATGATCAATATCTGATCCAATGATTTGCAATGGTTGATCATAGTTCGCTAAATCTTCAGCTTCTTGACGAGCTTCACGCCAGTTTTGTTTACCAACCCAGCCCCATTCATCCGATGCAAAGCCACGGTTAAATCCTGGTGCAATATTTTGTCCAATTAATGCTGCTTCAATCGGAATTGTACCTGATCCGCAGAAAGGATCCACGAAAGGACGATCTGGCTTCCAGTTTGTTAATTTAATTAAAGACGCAGCTAATGTTTCTTTTAAAGGAGCTTCTCCTTGATCCACGCGGTATCCACGTTTATGAAGTCCAACACCGCTCGCATCAATTGTTAATGTTGCAATATCCTTGAGCATTGCAATCTCAATACGGAATAACGGGCCATCTTCTTCAAACCAAGTTGTACGTTTATATGTTGTTTTTAATTTTTCAACAACAGCCTTCTTAACGATACGTTGGCAATCCGAAACACTGAATAACTCAGATTTTAAAGATTTACCAATAACAGGGAACTCACCGTTCTCTGGAATATAATCTCCCCAGTTTAATGCTTTCGTTTTCTCAAACAGCTCATCAAATGTTGTCGCTTTAAATTCGCCAACTTTAATTTTCACACGGTCCGCAGTACGTAACCATAAATTCGTGCGACAAATCGCCTTTTCATCTGCTTCAAATGTTACTTTGCTGTTTTCTACTTGGCATTCATAACCAAGGTCACGAACTTCTCGGGCAACTAAAGCTTCAATACCCATTGCCGCTGTTGCGATTAAAGTAACTTTTCCCATTTGCATTCACCTCTTATGTATATTCAAACAATAATTAATAGCCATTTATCCTATTAATCATTACATTTTACGAAGAATTTTCTCATTAACCATTTTAACTCATAATTTATAACTTCATACAAATAAAAAGCCCTCCTCTAACAAAGGAGAGCTGAGTTATTTCATAGTTGGTTCATAACGTTCTGTAAGCCATGTTCTGTTCCTTTGTACTGCAAACGGCCCACGCCTCGTACTCCGGTGGCAATCATCTATCTACAGGTTATACAACCTGTCCTTTCCCATCGTTCATTTCCTTGGAAAAGATTCCCCTACCATTATTTGGGTTTCTCGCTCGTGGGGTTTACCTCGTTCCACTCCTATCATTTCTTCAAGGACTTCGTCACTGTGGCACTTTAAAGGTAGTCAAACCATATCCGAAAGGACTTAGGTTTTTTCCCTGCCGTTAAACCAGCCTTACAGCCAGAATACCCTAGCTTATGAATTGGCTAGGCACGAACACTACAGCCATCTCAGGCCGTGCGAGCATGGACTTTCCTCTACAACGTTGGCGTTGCAGCGATTACCCAAACGTTATGACATCCATTAGTATAGTGGAAACAAAAAGATTTTGCAATGTTTTTTTCTATGTAAAATGCTTTAACCTTTTTATCACCAGAAATTATTCGTATAACTTACTTCCAAATACAGCTTTTTCTAAATTCGATAAACGTTTTAAAATGTCCGTATTCGTGTTGTTATATACTGGTTGTGCAACTGGTGTTTGTACAACTGGTTGTTGTGGAACTTGCGTTGCTACTAGCTTTTGCTCTTCTAGTTCACGCTTTAAACGAGCATTTTGTTGCTTTAATTGCTCAAATTCCTTGTGAAAAGCTTCGTAATCTTTAATGATCATATCAAGAAACTTGTCTACTTCTTCTTGTTGATAACCTCTCATACCTGTTTTAAATTCTTTTTCTAAAATATCTTTCGCCGTTAATTTAATTTTATCCGAAATCATTTTCTTCACCTCAAATTTTTGCCAAAACTTTCATTAACTAAATTTTTTCAGAAACAATGCTTTTTGTCAATCATATATACGAGTACTATATTACATATTACTCAGCATTATTCCACTGTTCCTCTTCTATTATATCTTGTAAATCGGAAAAAAGAATGAAATAACTGTGATAATTTTCTATTTCTCCTTTTTTCTTTGCCGCTTCTACAATATATTTAGGACTCCCTGGTTTTTCTTCATCATATACAGCTAAAAGTGCATCACTTTTTTCAATAAAAAATTGATTTTTTAATTTAAATTGCTCTGGGCTTTCGTACTTACGTTTCGTGATACTATCAACATGGTCTGCTTGAGAGAGAATAAATTCGTAATATTCACGGTTATCTTCCTTCCAACCTTCTTCTTGTTCTAAAAATGGAGTAAATACCGCTAATTTTAAATCTGGATATTCTACTTGTATTTCAAAAACAACTTCAGCAGCCCATAATTCTACACCTAACTGGCCACTTATTATAACCCACTCTAAACCATCTTCTACAAAAGCAGTTAATTTACGACGCAGCGCCTTTTTTATACATTCTACTCCTGGATGATCATTTTTAAATATTCCAAGTTCAAATGGCTTATAGCCTGTTACTGCAATAACTTTCATATCAACACTCCAATTACAAAAAAAGAACTAGCATTTCGCTAGTTCTAACATATCATTTACTTTTTAAATATTCCACCAACGTTTGGTCCAATATTCGGACCTACTGGTGATACATTATTTGGTAAAAACGGTGATACATTTGGTCCTGGTCCAAACGGTGATACATTCGGTCCTGGTCCGAATGGAGATATTTGATGACCGTGGTGGTGATGATGATGACCATGGCCACATGGTCCACATCCGCCGAATCCTGGGTCGATTGGGTCCACAACATTTACATTTGAATTTGTTTGCGGGAAGAAGTTTTGGTTTTTAATTTGTTGATGATGTACATGTGTTGTATGTGTCGGGAAAATGTGTGGCACCACCGTTGTTGAAAAAGAGTGTGTTACGCATTGTTTTGTCGGATGAACGACAGGAGCAGTTGTACAAATAGGTCCTACAGGCTTATGCCCTCCAAAACAAGGATGACAATGATGCATAGTTTTTCTCTCCTCTCTCATAAAAAAAATCTGATTACACTTTACAGTATGAGAAAAGAGGGTAAGCCGCTTGTTATATATACCCATTTATTCTAAGGAAATTTGTCTAGTCCTTGATTTTCTATCCAATGCTTTTTATAGACAAACCTTCGACATTACTTACCAAAAAATCCTCCCACTTGCTTTACAATACCTGTCACTTGATTCATCGCATTCATCATTTGTCCAGCTGTATTCATCATTTTATTTACATCATAGTTACCATCTGAATTTTTAAATTGGGAAACAAAACTAGAAAATTGACTTGGTTGCTGCTGTTGCTTTTGTTTATTTTGTGTCGGGTACGGTTGTTTTGGTGGATAAAACATCGCTTGTTGATTGCCATAGGGAGATGGTGGTGGCATATAGTATTGTGAATTCATATAAGGTTGCGGTTGTTGATTCATATACGGTTGCTGTGGTTGTTGCGGTTGATTCATAAACGACACTTCAAATGGCTGGTAATAATTTTGATTTCCATAATGAGGTTCGAAAGGATACATATTATAACGTAAATATGTATCCGTATTATATTGGTACATATTTTGCTGTGCATATGGATTAGATTGCTGATATACGTTAGATTGTTGAAACATGCATTCTCTCCTCCTTCACATAAGTTTCTACATATATAATATGTACTTATAAAATAATTTGTGTGACGGAGTATGTGTCTATTTTTGTCGGAAGTTTAAATTTTTAAAAAATTAAAAAAGAAAACCCTTCCATGCTATGATAATAAAGAAGAAGATTCTCATGGGGGAGGAATCAACATGGTATTAGGGGATTTAAAACAAGCGTTTTCTCAAAAAAAGGGGTATTACACAGAAAATGTAAATGAATTATTGGACTTTGCGAGACATTGGTATCTCGAAGGAAAAATATGCATTTCAGATTACCGAACAGTAATAAAAGAATTAGAAATAAACGGTGCAACAAAACCTACAACAATGACAGAAGCATAAAAAAACAAGAGGGTTTCCCCTCTTGTTACTTACATTGCTCAATTATATTTTGCAAAGTATACGAAATGGCTTGATGCGTTTCAAAGAATCGCTTACCTTTACCTTTATTTACAAAACATTGCAGCACATTTGTTTGTAAATTATCATACACTTGATCAATTTGCTGTACATGTATATACTTCGGTTTTTCTTCCTTAATCCATTCATAAGCCAATTCTTTCCACACTTTTAATTCCTCATCTACCATATCTACAAACGGTTTCATATCCTTATAAAAATCGTATTCAATCATTTCTCTTTTTTTCACATTTGCTTCATTATTATGTTGCATAAGTTTTTCCGAAGACTGTATTAATGCTTCATACTTCATTTTATTCCCACCTTATTATGCACTCACTACGACGTTTTGAAATGCCTTCACCCAATTCCCTTTTTCTTCGTGATGCACTAATTTATTTTCCATATGCTCAATGTGCATTTCTGTTATTTCTATCTTGTTGCATATTTTTTCACTCTTATCCTTTAATGCATGATTCGTTCTAATCCCTATATTCATTTCCAGCAAATCGAGAGAACTTAACATTTGATCCATTGTTTTCATTACATCTTCCTTCTGAACCATCGCCATATACAAAACGCCTCCTTCTTTGCTTTTCCTTTGTCATGTAATTTCGCCGAATGATTCTTCACTCCTGCCCACATGACAAAACTAGTTGTTATTCGTCAAAGAAATCATTTTGTATGTCATTTATAGAAATGGTAACAATACAAAAAGGAGGTGCATGAAAATGGCAAAGAACAAAAACGAAAAAAAGAAAAAACAAAACAAACAAAATAAACCCGAAACTGGAAATCCAAAATTAGATGGTCCAAACTTCCCTGCTACATAAAGTGAAACTTTAATCATTGGGGGTGACCCCCCCGATGATTATTAGTTGAACCAATCGGGCATTTACGGGCAGTTGATCCCCCACCTAAATTCTTGGATTTCGCTGAATTTTCAGACGTGGGGTCTTACTGCCCGTTAATGCGGGGTAAAGTGAAACTTCCTTAATCTCTTGTATGCATTACATTTTGAGATTAAATGTTTAGCACGCATAGCAGGATTACTTCACATTAAGAAGTCCCGTCTTCATAAATGAAGACGGGACTTCTTTTTTATTATATCACGAACTCATCCATCCTCTTAACAAAACGATTTATGATAGAAGCAAAATAAATTTGCTCCCTCTTTCTTTTATACCATTCTGTTATATCAACTTCACCCTTATACCCTTCTCGTAAAAATAGTTCATTTATTTCCATATCTCTACAAAACCAATCTCTCATACTTATTTCCTTATGTGCAACAGCAGGATAAACTTCTCTAAGAGTTGGCGTACAAGATTTTCTAGCTTCTCTTATGTACTGTTCATAATCTGCCCTTGACCCTGTGTGAACAGTTTGCAATGCAAACCTATGGAATAAACTTTTATAATTCGGATGAAATAGTAACGCTGCTAATTTCTTCCCTAGTTCTACACGCTTTTGCAACGTTTCAAATTGATAAACTGAAAAACCATACATCTTCCCTTCAACGGTTGGAAAAATAACAGCACTAACATGAAGCATTTCTTGCAATTTAAAAAGTGCTGTATGAAATACATGTTTTTTAAAATATGTATTCTCAATAATTGGTTTTTGAATTTTATTTTGTTCATTTATAATAAGCGCTGTCATAAGCCTATTTATATCTTTTTTCTCCCAAAAATATATCCATTCTTTTTCCATAAAAATTGACACATTAAAATATTGTAACAAATGGAATAATGGCACCTGCCTCCTCTTACTTTCTTCATATAACAACAGCTGAGGAAATGCATCTAAAAAAATAATCCAATTCGCTTCTTCATAAGTCAAAAACAAATGTTTTTTTACTGTTTGAGGTAAAACAGTGGCATAATACCTCCCTTTTAAATCAGTCATATTCCACCCCGCATTTCTCGAGACCATACTCGCTAAAAAAGCCCACCTAATTTCACTATTTCTTACATAATAGTCTTGATAAGACTGCGTTCGAGAAATGTTATCCATATTAGCTATTTCTATTTCCTTCTTAATGTTGTAAACCGTTGTTTTTTCTTCTTCTGTACAGACCGCACGTTTACGATATTGTTTAATTTTTTCATAATCATTCCATGTAAACATGAATAAGTCATCACACCTTTCTTCAAAAAGGTCACATCTTTTTTCATTTTTTGTTATAATCACCTTTGTAAGTAATTCTTAGCAAGTTGGGAGTGGACACACTATGACCATTCGTTACCCAAATGGAAAACGGTACAATCAAGCTTCACAACCTCATAAAACACCAATTAAAAAACATACCTATAGTAACAGAGGTATGTCCCTTGAAGAGGAATTGAATGAAACAAATGAATATTACTTAACCCATAATATTGCATGTGTACATAAAAAACCTACACCTCTTCAAATTGTAAAAGTAGATTACCCCGCTCGAAGTACTGCAGTGGTAAAAGAGGCGTATTTTAAACAACCTTCTACAACAGATTACAACGGTGTATATAAAGGGAAATACATCGATTTTGAAGCGAAAGAAACAAAAAATAAAACCAGCTTTCCACTTCAAAACTTCCACCTTCATCAAATTGAACATATGAAGCAAGTAATTGCTCATAATGGAATTGCATTTGTTATTATTAAATTTACACTTTTTGATGAACTTTATTTATTAGATGCAAAACATATTATTACATTTTGGAATCGTCAAAATACTGGTGGACGAAAATCGATTACGAAAGAAGAAATAGTAGAGCATGGATCTTTATTATCATGCGGTTATCACCCTCGGATTGATTATATCCGTGTACTAGACACGGTTTATTTTTCGTGATAGAGTCATCACTAAGGCTCTTTTTTCGACTTTTGGGGAGAGAATGAAAGGTAGGAGAAAGTATAATGTCAGATAATTATCGTTCTCGTACAGAACGAAATCATGTAAAAAATCAAAAGCAAGAAACAAATAAAGAAAAAAAACCAAAGAAAAAAGGCTCCTTTTTTAAAAAATTCCTTATAGGTTGTCTACTTCTTGGTATCGTTGGTCTTGTAGCTGGCGTTTCCGCTTTCTTTGTTATGGTGAAGGACGCTCCAAAATTAGACAAATCAAAACTTGTCAATCCTTTATCAACAAAGTTTCTTGATAAAGACGGGAACTTTTTCTATGAATACGGTGCTGAAAAACGAACCCACGTTACGTATGATCAAATTCCAAAAGTAGTTGAAAATGCATTCCTTGCAACTGAGGACTCACGTTTCTACGATCATAATGGAATTGATTTTAAACGAACTACAAAAGCAGTTATGGAAAATGTCACTGGAGGTTTCGGATCTCAAGGTGGTAGTACGATTACACAACAAGTAGTCAAAAACTATTTTCTAACGATGGACAAAACTGCAAAGAGAAAAGTACAAGAATGGTACTTATCTTATAAATTAGAGCAACAATACTCTAAACATGAGATTTTAGAAATGTACTTAAATAAGATTAATTTAGGTAACCGTTCATATGGTATTGCGACAGCAGCGCAAAAATATTATGGTAAAGATTTAAAAGACTTGCAATTACATGAAGCTGCTATGCTCGCTGGTTTACCCCAAGGTCCAAACATTTACGATCCAACGAAAAAGGAAAATGTTGAACGAGCAACAAATCGTCGTAATGTCGTATTGTCATTAATGAATCGACATGGTTATATAACAAAAGAAGAAATGAATAACGCAGTTAAGATCCCAGTAACAGAGGGTCTTCAACCGTCTTCAGAAATAACTGAGATGAAGTATCAAGCATTTCTAGATGCGGTTGTAAAAGAAGTTGAAAAAGAATATCCTGATGTAAATATTGGTTCAGATGGTTTAACGATTCATACAACACTTGATCAAGATGCTCAAGATTATGCTGAAAAAATTATGGATGGCAATCTTATTAAGTATCCAAACGATCAATTCCAAGGATCATTCGTATTTATGGATACACAATCTGGTGAAGTTCGAGCAATTGGAGCTGGGCGTAAAGGAAGTAAGTCTACTTTCAAAGGTCATAATATGGCCACCGATTTAAAACGCCAAGTCGGTTCAACAATGAAACCAATTTTTGACTACGGACCAGCAATTGAAAATTTACAATGGTCTACATACCATCAATTAAATGACTCAGAGTATACGTATTCCAATGGTAAAAAGATACGAAATGCAACAAATAGTTACAAAGGTGACGTTTCACTACGTGAAGCTTTGAAAAAGTCATTAAACATCCCAGCTTTAAAAACAGCCCAAGCGGTTGGTCTTCCTAAGTCACAAGCGTTTGCTGAAGGTTTAGGTATGACATTTAAAGATGGCAAAACATTTGAATCAACAGCAATTGGTAGTAACGATAGTTCACCATTACAATTAGCGGGTGCATATGCAGCCTTTGGTAATGGTGGGAACTACAATAAACCGCACTTCGTAAAAGAAGTTACCTTCCCAGATGGGAAAAAGAAAAGTTTTAAACCGAAAGAACAACGTGCGATGCAAGACTACACAGCTTACATGGTGACTGACGTTCTTCGTGATGTCGTAAAACCTGGTTCTGGCGGTACTGGTCCAACAGCATACGTTTCAGGTGTTGATGTTGCCGGTAAAACAGGAACACAAAACTTTGATGCAGACGTTATAAAAGAATATGGTATTCCAGCCGATGCAAACAGAGATAGCTGGTTCGCTGGATATACACCGCAATATACAATGGCAGTATGGACTGGGTACGAAAAAAATGGCCCAGAAAACTACATTAGTGATCGTTATACTAGAATTGCACAGCAAATGTTCCAAGTAATGATGAGTAAATTCGCTACAGATAAAACTCGTTTCGAACGCCCTTCTTCTGTACAAGAAATAAACGGAGAGTTATATGTAAAAGGTGCGAAGAAAGATGCAATTAAACAAATTAAAGTAGATGCACCTAGTGGTCTTAATGTCACTTTCGATGGCGCTAGCACAGTTACACTAAACTGGTCTGGACCAACAGAAGTTGATGCGTATGCAGCAAGCTATAAAGCGACTGACGGTTCAAGTGGTAGTTTATCAGTAAAAGGTACAACAGCTACTCTTGGTGGTATTAAACCAGGCGTTACTTACAGCTTCTCTGTAGTAGCGAAAAAAGGTACTGGAACAAGCCCTGCAGTTGGAGCATCCTTCACTGCGCCTGGCGGAACTCCAGACGCGAAGAAAGCCGAGGAAGAAGCTAAGAAGAAGGCTGAAGAAGAAGCTAAGAAAAAAGCTGATGAGGAAGCTCAGAAAAAGGCCAATGAAGATAAACTAAAACAAGAAGAAGCTACTAAAAAAGCTGAAGAAGAAGCTAAGAAACAACAAGAACAACAACGTAAACAGCAAGAAGAAGCTCAAAAGAAAGCTGAAGAGGAAGCTAGAAAAAAAGCTGAAGAAGAAGCTAAGAAACAGCAAGAAGAGGCTCAAAAGAAAGCTGAAGAGGAAGCTAGAAAAAAAGCTGAAGAAGAAGCTAAAAAACAACAAGAGCAACAGCAGCAAGAACAACAACAAAATACCGGAGGAGATACACCTCACGCAGACGGAAATTTTGTTACAACAGAGTCTTAATACAAAAAAAGAAGTCCTTTCTCTTAACGAGAACAGGACTTCTTTTTTGTTATCATTTTCTTTACATATAGCTTTTCTATTTCAATATACAACTGTGCTAACTGAATATAAGAATGATAATTATTCGGTTTCTTTATAATGAACGAATATCGCTCTATAAAATTAACTGGTTGCACTTCCAATTCACTCGTAAAATCTTCTATTTTATTCAAACTATGAACAGGTTGCTCATTTAGCCAATATACAATTGATAATAAATGTGCTGCAAAAAGAATCATCGGACCTTCAGCTTCTTGTTTCTTTCTGTTTCGAAATAAAGTAGCAATGTCCTCATGCTTATTTTTCCATACATTCAATAGTACCGGAATACTGTTTTCAATTTCATTCCATGGCTCATATTGTTTTTCAATATCATATATAAAATAAGTCTTTTGTATTGTTTCTTCGAAAGACTGTTCTGCATAATACACAATCGAATTTACACTTTCTTTAAAAAATGGTAAGCACCGAAATTCTCTCGGTATTTCTATAACTCGCTCCATCCTTTATTTCCCCTTCATTCGCTTCTTTCCTTCTCGGCATACTTCTAGTAACGGGCACTCTTCGCATTGTGGTCGCTGTGCCTTGCAGTGATAACGTCCAAAGAAAATCATACGGTGATGTGTAACGCTCCATTCATCCATCGGAATTTTCTTCATTAATGTCTTTTCTACTTCTAACACTGAATCTTTCCATCTACAAATCGCTAACCGTTTACTCACTCTCTCTACATGCGTATCAACAGCAATTGCCGGAATACCAAACGCTACCGAAACAACTACGTTTGCTGTTTTCCGACCTACACCTGGTAACTTCGTAAGCTCATCTCGATCTTTCGGCACTTCCCCATTGTAATCATCTAATAACATTCTGCACAATTTTTGAATATTTTTTGCTTTATTTCTATACAATCCAATAGAACGTATATCTTGTTGTAATTCTTCTAGAGAAACACTTAAATAATCTTCTGGTGTTTTATATTTTTGAAATAAATTTTTCGTCACTTTATTTACAAGTGCATCTGTACATTGCGCAGATAATGCTACCGCGATTACTAGTTCAAATGGATTATCATGAATTAATTCACAATGTGCTTCTGGGTACATATCCGCCATTGTATCTAAACAATAGCGAATTTGCGTTTTATTTAACATATACTTCCTCCTACACTACTGCTCCAACCAATTATAAAAAGGCACTTTTCCAGTAAATTTCGTCTCTTGTTTTGTCGTTTGCTGCGTTCGTTGTTGATTTGCTCTAAATTTCCGTCCTTGGTTTTGAGCTTGATCTACTGTTTTAATACCATTCTTTTTCCACTCAAATAAAATACGATCAATATATCGGAAATTAAGCTTACCACTCATTACAGCTTCCCTGAGGGCCGCTTGAATTAAATTCGGATGATGTTGATCTTGATCTTCCCACATTCCCAACGTTTCACATTCAAATGGAGAAAGTGGTCTTCCAAATTCTTTTTCAAATACTGTATATAAATTTACTTGCAATTGCTTTATTTCTTTTTGTTCTTCCTCTATTGATTCATTCATTAAGAAATGCAATATTTTTTCCCATAGCGGTTGTAAAGAATAACTTTCACACATCATCGCTTCTGATTTTTGTCCACCTTCTAGTGATAAAAAACCTTTTTGAATCAATGTCTGAATGACTTCCATACATTTCATTTCAGTAATCGTCATCCGTTCTGAAATCTCTGACGGAGTCGGAAACGAATTGCCCGATTCTAAAAATGTATGTACATGAAGTACAACCATAAATTCCGTTTCATTTAACCCTAATTTTTTATAATGCATCATAAGTAATTTTGGAATTGCAATGCTTCCCTGTTCAAACCACTGTAACATCATTTTCTTTTTCATCACCAAACACCTCGCTCTCTAGTATAACACACCTTTCGTCATTTCTTTTTGCCACAATTCGTCAAAAAAACCTCCCTATTATGTAGGAAGGTTTTTTGTATTGCATTAATAAAATATAGAATTAAGCTTGCACTTTACTTTTCATAAACGTATGAATGCGTTCTAATGCTTTCTCTACTTGTTCAAGAGATGTCGCATATGATAAACGAACGTTATTTGGTGCACCAAATCCTGTACCTGGTACAAGAGCCACTTTTTCCTCTTCTAATAAAGCTTTTGCCCATTCATCAACCGTTTCGTATCCTGATAACGCTACAGCTTCTTTTACATTCGGGAATAAATAAAATGCACCTTGTGGTTTAATGCAAGTAAAGCCAGGGATTTGAATTAATTTATCATAAATAATGTTTAATCTTTCTTCAAATGCTTGACGCATTGTTTCAACAGGTTCTTGTGAGCCTGCATATGCCGCGATTGCGCCGTATTGAGCGATTGAAGTAGGGTTTGACGTACTATGACTCGCTAAGTTCGTCATCGCTTTAATAAGCTGCTTATTTCCTGCTGCATATCCAATACGCCATCCTGTCATAGAATGAGATTTAGATACACCATTAATAATAAGTGTTTGTTCTTTTAATGCATTAGAAAGCTGGGCAATTGAAGTATATTCTGCTCCACCATAAATTAATTTTTCATAAATTTCATCTGAAACGATTAAGATATCATGTTCTAAACATACTTCTCCAAGCTGTTGTAATTCTTCTTTGCTGTAAATCATTCCTGTTGGATTGCTCGGTGAATTAATAATAACTGCTTTCGTTTTCTCTGTAATTGCCTCACGCAGCTGCTCTGCTGTAATTTTGTACTCATTGCCTTCCAGACCTTCTACATAAACTGGCTTACCTCCAGCGAGTTTTACTTGCTCAGGATAACTTACCCAGTAAGGCGTTGGGATGATAACTTCATCTCCTTCATCAAGTAACACCTGGAATAATGTATATAATGCATGCTTTGCACCGTTACATACAATAATTTCGGACGGATCATACGCAATTCCTTGATCGCGAGTAAACTTCTTCACAATCTCTTGTTTTAACGCTTGTAATCCACCTGTTGGTGTATACTTCGTATGTCCTTCTAACATCGCTTTATGTGCAGCATCCATAATATGTTCTGGCGTATTAAAGTCAGGCTCTCCTGCTCCTAATCCAATTACATCATGACCTTCTACTTTTAATGCTTGTGCCTTTGCTGTAATTTCTAAAGTTGCAGATGGTGTTAAAGCAGCTACTCGCTTTGCTAATTTCATTTGTAGTTCCCCCTACATCTATTTTTCAATGCTATATCGTTTTAAAAACTGACCATCTTGAAATGCAAGATTGTAGTAACTATAACGATTGTCATCATCAATATATGTAACTTCCCATAGTGGTATATTATTTTCAACGCCTAATTTTACTTTTAAAATTTCTTTAGGCTTACTTTTGGGCTCTTTACTTTCATCTCCGACTTGTTCAATCGTTCTTTGTAAAGCATCTTTTTCAGAAATACCTTCGCTCTTTTTCCTTACTATTGTTTCCCCTTTTTTCTCAGGCACCCAAACGATAAGTTGTTCTCCATTTTCATCGGTACCTTGCACGACTGTATATGAAGATTCTCCGTTATAATAATCCACAGATTTTACTTTTGTAAGCTTTGCTTTTTCTTTTGCAATTTCTACAGATTTTGCCTCTTTAGGAAGTTTCTTTTCCATTGCTTTATTATAAACATACGCCCCATATATTCCGCTAGCAACGATTACGATAATGATTGTAAAGATCCACTTTTTCATTTTATCACTACGTTCTGTAAATCGTAAATACAGCTGTTTCTTTATCTTTTTCGTCTAATGCTAATCCGAACATGAGGTCCTGCTCTTTTAACGTACGATTCAAGCTATCAACAATTTTATACAAGTCAGACGAATATTTAATACGCGTCGTTGATAGGACTTCGATTTTCTTATCCATGAAAAAACTCCTCCGTTACACAAAAATTTCTAATTATAGAAGAACGCAATGCGGTTACAATAAGAGTACATTCTTTACAACCCCTGCTTCATCACCCATCTATTATAGCAGGACATGTACAGCAAAAAAAGGTTTCAAGTCGAAAACCAAGACATTTTGTATACAAGAAGTAAGAAAAATAAAATTCCTCCTACCCACATTTTTTACGCCTGAAGATTAAATGTACTTCAGGCGTATTTTTCTTCCAATTTTATTCAGTTGGCCGTTCCTTTACTTGTTCTAACAATTCTTCTAAAGGACCTTCATAGAGCGGGACAGTTGGAATTGATTGTAAAAAATATTTTCCATAAGAAGAGCTTGTCAAACGACGGTCTAATACAAATACTGTTCCGGTATCTGTACTTGTTCTAATGAGACGACCAAATCCTTGTTTGAAACGCAGTATTGCTTGTGGAAGTGCTAACTTAGCAAATACGTCCTCTCCTTGATTTTTTAACCACTCTCCTTTTGCTTCTATCATCGGTTGGTAAGGAGGCGTAAAGGGAAGCCGGACAATAACAAGACAACTAAGTGCATCTCCAGGTATATCGATTCCTTCCCAAAAACTACTTGTTCCTAACAAAATTGATTTGTCGAACTCTTGAAACTTACGAATAAGACGACTTCGGCTCTTATTATTCACACTTTGCGTTAATAATAAATACCCTTCTAACTCCTCGTCATTTTTCAAATTCGTATACGCTTCTTTCAACATTTCATACGAGGTGAATAAAACGAGCATTCTACCTTTTGTAGCTTTCGCTATTTTTGCAATATGTGCTGACACAGATTCAATATATTCTTCATTACTTGCTTTCTTAATAAAAGGCACATCCGTTGAAACCATTAATTTCATCTGTTCTTCAAAACGGAATGGTGACGGAACCTGTAATGTATTAGGAGCAAAATCATGTAAACCTAGCTCCTCTTTTATATAGGCAAATGAATCGTTTACTGTCAGCGTTGCTGATGTGAAAATAACACTCTTTTTCTCTGTTAAAAATTCATCAGCAAACCTTTCAGCAATATGAACAGGTTGCCCATATAAAACAGTTGAATGAATGGTTCCCTTCGTTTCAGTCTCCATCCATGTCACATATGAATTTTTTTCTAAAATGAGTAATTGTAAAGCTTGTGCCATCTTTTTCAACAACTCAATTAAATGCATAAATTCACCAGTAACAACATGCATTTCCCATTCTATTTTACTTTGCAATATATCAACTTGCTTCTCAAGTGTAGTCAATAATTTTCTTATATCATATACAAAACGATTTGTTAACTCGGTAATGCTATCCCATAACTTACCTTTCTCTACTTCTGTGTTATATCGATAAATGAGTGGCATATTGCTTATCCCTTGTTCCTGCTTTGTTTGTTTAAAGATGAACGCACGTAACATTTGGAATAGCTCATCCGCATCAAATTTCAATTCCTTCAAACTATGACTCACCATCCGGAAAGTCGAACGAGAGGCTTGTTCTGATTTTTTCATCATTTTATATACTTTAGAAAGTACATCATCTGTTTCTAGCGTACCAAGACGAGATAAGACTAACTGGAAATACATACAGGAGAACTGTTCACCTAATGTTCTACTTGCCGCTTCCTCAATATGATGAGCTTCATCAAAAATAATATGTTCACATGAAGCAAACAATGGTTCTTCACTTGAAAAATCTTGAAATAATAACGCATGATTTGTAATAACGATATCTGCAAATAACGCTTTATTCTTTGCCCGTTGATAAAAACAACGACTAAACCAGTTGCTTTGCATCCCGCCCGGACTATGTACATCACTACAAATACGGTTCCAAAGTAACTTTCCGCCCTCAGGGATATTTAATTCATCCCGATCGCCAGTTTCCGTTTGCAATAACCATACTAAAATTTTTGCCTTTGTGAGCGCCATATCATAATTTTTCTCTTCCTCTTGCAAAGCATATTCAAATTTATGTAGGCAAAGATAATGCTTTCTTCCTTTCAAAAGAGCTACTTCAAATGAAAATGGCATTATTTTCTGTAATAATGGAATTTCTTTTTCTAGTATTTGTTGTTGCAGTTGTACGGTTTGGGTACTTATGATGACAGGTTCTTCTTTTTTCTTTGCAAAATAAATACTTGGAAGCAAATACGCAAGAGTCTTCCCTGTACCTGTTCCTGCTTCGATTAAGGAAAACCTAGAATCTCTTAGCGCTGTATATATTTCCTTCATCATAATTTGTTGGCTTTCTCTTTTTTCAAACTTTGGCATATTCAATGCAAGTTTATCGATTGTCTTATGCAAAAAAGCATCAAATTTAGAGGAACATGTTTCACTGAGATTTAAAGAATAATTTCGTTTTCGAAGCGCAATATTTCGATACACTTCATATCCCTCTGCCGCTTTTTTACCATGCATCATTTTCTTTAAAATATTTTCAGAAAGTACATCCGCAATATCACTTTGAAAAACATCACTTAATTCATAAAGCGATTGTAAGGTGACAAGTGGTAATTTCTCAATTTCATTTAAAAATTGTAAAAATAATTCCGCTGTTGCAAGAGCATCACTATCCGCACGATGCGGTTGATCGTGCTCTAGTTCGTGTTGTTTAGCTAAATCACGTAATTTATAACTATCAGCTGTTGGCAAAAGAATTTGCGCCAACTCAACTGTATCAACTTTTGGACAATGTATTTCTGTATATCCAGCCTGCCTTAATTCTTCCGTTAAAAAATTCCAATCAAAGTGAACGTTATGGGCAACGAAAGCTGCACCTTGTAATAGCTCAACAACCATCGGGGCTACATCTTCAAATAACGGGGCTTGCTTAACCATACTCTCATCAATCCCTGTTAACTCTGTAATAAATGGCGGAATCTCTCTCTTCGGATTAATAAAAGATGAAAAAATCTCTAATATCTCTCCATCTTCCACTACAACAGCTGCAATTTGGGTAATTTTATCTTTCCCATCCTTCCAGGAGTTCCCTGTCGTCTCTAAATCTACAACGACATAACGCTTACTCATATATGTAACACCTCAATTTCTTACCTATCAAACAGAAAATTATATAATGTTACTATACCACGTTTTATCTCATCTTAATGAAAAGATGCACAAAAAAGCTATCTCCATAATAGAGATAGCCACCTTACTTATAATATCGTGCCCGCTTTTTCAGCACCTAACATTTCAATGATTTGATTATCATCATCTAATACTGCAATTTTCGGCTCTTGTTTATGAATATTTTCTTCTGCCACTAGACCGTAGCAAATAATAATAACTTTATCTCCTGGCTGTACAAGCCTTGCAGCTGCACCATTTAAACAAACAACACCGCTACCTCGTTCGCCTTTAATAACATATGTCTCTAAGCGAGCACCATTATTATTATTTACAATTTGAACTTTTTCGTTTTCTACAATATTTACTGCATCCATTAAATCTTCATCAATTGTAATACTACCTACATAATTTAAATTTGCTTCTGTTACTGTTGCGCGATGTAACTTCGCTCTCATCATTGTGCGAAACATAGATGCTCCCCCTTATTTAACTGTTAATGTTATATTGTCAATTAATCGTACATTTTCAAATTTAACTGCAATTGCTAAAATGATTCGCCCTTCAATTTGATCCACTACTTGTAGTGAAGGGTAGGCATATAAATCCGCATAATCTACAGTGCCTTTCGTATACGTCTCAATATATTCTTTTACAAGAGTTGTAATAATTTCTGCATTACGTTCTCCTGCCTCAATTCTTTCTTTTGCCATACATAGACTGCGGTATAAATGAGGAGCCTCTTTACGCTCTTCTTGTGATAAATACACGTTACGAGAACTTTTCGCTAATCCATCTTCTTCCCTTACAATATCCACCGGTACGATTGTAACCGGAATATTAAAATCAGCGACAAATCCTTCAATGACAGCAACTTGCTGTGCATCTTTCATACCGAAATACACGCGTGTTGGCAATGTAATATTAAATAGTTTCATGAGTACAGTCGCAACACCAGCGAAATGACCTGGTCTTTGTTTACCGCATAATACATCGGTACGCTTCACAACTTCTACCGTTGTCGTTTGTTCTACTGGATACATTTCTTCTACGCTCGGATAAAATAAATAATCTACACCGTTTTCTTTTGCTACATTCTCATCTCTATCAATATCACGAGGGTATCGATCTAAATCTTCATTCGGCCCAAACTGTAGCGGATTTACAAACACGCTTAAAACTACAATTCCATTTTCTTCTCTTGCCTTACGTAATAAAGTCGCATGCCCTTCATGTAAATAACCCATCGTTGGAACAAAACCAATACTTTTTCCACTTGCATGCAGTTCGTTTGTAATTTGCTGCATCTCTTGTACTGTCGTTACGATTTTCATGATTGTTTTCCTCCGTATAACGCTAAGCATTCTTCCTCTTTCATTGTGAACGAATGTTTTTCTTCAGGAAATTGCCTTGTCTTTACTTCAGCAACATATTGAGAAATCCCGCGTACAATTTCTTCTTGAACAGACGTATATTGCTTCACAAATTTCGGAACACGATTTACCCCATATGAGATAAGATCATGATAAACAAGCACTTGCCCATCTACTTTTTGTCCTGCGCCAATCCCGATTGTTGGAATTGTTAATTGCTCTGAAATAAGTTCTGCTAACTGCATTGGCACACACTCTAACACGAGTGCAATTGCACCAGCTTCCTCACATTTCTTCGCATCTTCTATTAATTTTTTTGCACTTTCAGCGTCTTTTCCTTGTACTTTATATCCACCTAGCACTCCTACAGATTGAGGAGTTAAACCTAAGTGCGCCACGACAGGAATTCCCGCATTCGTCAAATAGTGAATAGTCGATATCACTTCTCCCGCACCTTCTACCTTCAGTGCATGGGCACCACTCTCTTGAACGATGCGGCGTGCATTCACCATCGTATCTTGCAGTGACACATGATACGACATAAATGGCATATCAGTTACAATAAACGTCTCTTTCGCTCCGCGGCGTACAGCTTTTGTATGATGAATCATATCCTCTACTGTTACTGGTACTGTTGAATCATAGCCGAGCACAACCATCCCGAGAGAATCTCCAACTAGAATCATATCAACTTCAGCTTCTTCTGCTAATTTAGCAGAAGGATAATCATACGCCGTTAGCATTGTAATCGGCTCACCTTGCTCTTTCATTTTCAAAAAATCTGTTTTTGTTTTCAAAAACTACTCCTCCTTTATACAGGAGAGAGGAGATGGCCGAAATCATATAAAAAACCCCTCTGGCCATAAAAGGGCAGAAGGGTTGTGTGTTAGTCGGCATTATTCATCCCTCTGTCCCAGTCCGTTATTGGATCAAGGCAGAATCCAAGTTATTATTTTTCGTATTGCTTCGAATCATGGTGCAGTTCGCTCTGATACTGCCCACATTCGAACTAATTATAGCAAACTCCAAAAAGGAATTACTACATTTTTTGAAAAAATAATTTTTATTCTTATTACGATATGTGAAATTTATAAGTAAATGATTCAATCATAGAAAGATAAACTTTTTAAATACATGGTATAACTCATAAAATAATGATGCAGGTTAATTGAGGGGATATACTTACAAAAGGAGAATTGCGAATGTCTATAAACAAATGGTTATTTCGATTCATCGGTTTTCTTGTGATGCTTGTGGTAATAACAACTTTAAATTCCCTCAATGTATTTGCCTCAGTTAACACCTTGGCACAACCTATTGCGTCAGCGAAAGTGATTGAAGTTGAGCTAAACGATGATTACTTTAATCCAAACGTCATCACGATTCCAATTAACGAATCAACAACATTACTGTTGAAAAATAAAGGTAAGAGTGAGCATACCTTTACAGTCAAAAAACTCGGTATTGACGTCGTCGTCGAGTCAGGAAAAGAAAAAAACATTACCGTGAAACCTAAAAGTGCCGGTACATATGAATTAATATGTCGATACCATCTCCTCAAAGGAATGGAAGGTAAAGTAATCGTCAAATAAGAAGCAAACTCAACTGGACGATCTTTTAAAATGAAACTTAAATATTAAAAGATTTTATTAATATGGAAATAAAAAAGAAGTTCCAAAAGAGGAACTTCTTTTACTTAATTTCGATATCCGCAGAATGAATATGATGTACTTTTCCTTCATGGTCTTCTAGGAGCAATACACCATCCTCTGTAATTCCTTTTGCTACACCCGTAATCGTCTCTCTCATCGTTCGAGCGGTAATTTCTTTCCCAATGCTTACAGCGTAACTTTCCCAAAGAATTTTAATAACAGAGAAACCATTTTGTAAATACTCTTCATATAATTTTTCTAGTTGTAAAAAGATTTGTTGCATAAGCTCTGCACGAACAATTGGCTTACCAGATTCAATCGCTAAAGAAGTAGCAATATGCTGAATTTCCTCATCAAAATGTTCTTGCTTTTGATTCGCATTAATACCAATACCCATAATGACAGCATTAATTTTATCAGGATCAGCCTGCATTTCTGTTAATATACCTACAGCCTTTTTTCCTTGAATTAAAATATCATTCGGCCATTTTATTCCTACGTTTACACCTGTGCATTTTTCAATTGCTTGCGCAACGCTAACAGCGGCTAACAAAGTAAGTTGTGGTGCATGATGAACTGGGATTGACGGACGTAAAATAATACTCATCCAAATTCCCGTTCCTTTTGGAGAGTGCCATTTTCTGCTTAAACGACCTCTACCCGCTGTTTGTTCTTCTGCCACAACAATTGTTCCTTCTTCTGCACCTTCATAAGCAAGCTTTGCTGCAATATGCTGCGTTGATTCAACAGACTCTTCAAAATACACTGTTCTACCAATATGTTTCGTTTGTAACCCTAACTGTATTTCATTCGCAGTCACTTTGTCTGGCTTACTTGCAATTCGATAACCTAATCGACGCACTGCTTCAAGTTCGTAGCCCTCATTCCGAAGGTCCTCCATATGTTTCCATACAGCGGTTCTCGAGCAACCAAGTTTATCACTAATCGTTTGGCCAGATACAAACTCTCCATCCGCCTCAGAAAAAACTTGCAATAACTGCTTTCTTATAGTAGATTGCATCCTTGCAGCCACTCCCTTATACACTCTTTCTCATTAACTACATTTCCTTGTACGATTGCTTCCTCAATCTTTTGAATCATTTCAGCAACCCATGGACCGGGTTTTTTACTTGCCCAGTTTAACAAATCATTCCCAGTCACATCCATCTCTTGTCGACTTTTGATTGGCAATGCTTGAAACAACGTTTGTACCCGTTCAACAGATGTATGATCATAGCTTTCCATCATCGCTTCATATACTCTTTCTGCCATTTCAGCTATATGAATTCCCGTTTTATAAAGAAAAACTGTATCCCAATCCTTCTCCTTTCTCTTACGGATTGTTAATAAAACTGCGACGATATCTTTTATTTTTTTATTTGAAAACTTCCATTGACGTAAAAAGACAGATGGATGTTCTTCTCCAATACAATATAAGAAAAACGACCATGTCTCAATGTCTGTTTCAAAAGAATCCCAGTTATACTGCGTAGCTTTTAATAATCTCTCTTCTGACATTTGTAGATATGGCAGATGAGAATATAGTTTCGTTTCCACTAATTCTTTGAGACCCTTCACGCAATATGTGCCAGTTAACAGTTTTTCAAACTCCACTGTAATTCTCTCAATTGCTATATGTTCCAGCAAATGTCCATATGTTTCAATTGCTTGTTTCGTTTTCGTCTCTAAAGAAAAACCTAACGTACTTACGAACCGAATACCACGCATCATTCGCAGGGCATCTTCTTGAAAACGATCCGCAGCATTTCCCACTGTCACAATTTCTCTCTTTTGAATCGCTTCCTGTCCTGCAAATAAATCGACCATTTCGCCTTCTTCTGTCATGGCAATTGCATTCATTGTGAAATCACGACGTTTTAAATCCTCTTCTAATAAACGAACAAATTGAACACTACTAGGTCTTCGAAAATCTTCATATTCACTCTCTGTTCGAAAAGTGGTTACCTCATAAGGCTCACCATTTTCTACTACAATTACAGTTCCATGTTCAAGACCAACAGGAACATGTCTTGGAAATATAGCCATCACTTCTTCTGGTAAAGCAGATGTCGCAATATCAATATCTCCAATCGGCCTATCGATAATAAGGTCTCTTACGCTTCCACCGACAAAGTAAGCCTCATGTCCTTGCTGCTTTAAAGTCTCAATAATAGAACTAGCTTTTTTAAATCTTTCCATTTTTGTCATCCCTTAGTACATCATAGTAAATCGTTTCATATTGTGAGACGATTTTTTCAGAGCGAAACTGCTCGTAAACACTTTCTCTCGCTCGCTCTCCCATATTACGGTGAAGTTCTTCATCCTTTAATAGCTGAATGGCTTGATCTGCCACTCCTGTTGTATCGCCAACTTCACATAAATATCCTGTATCACCATGTTGAATGACTTCTGGAATACCTCCAACCCTTGTTCCGATACAAGGTACACCACACGCCATCGCTTCTAATAAAACAAGACCAAAACTCTCCTTCTCTGATAAAAGCAACATTAAATCACTCATCGCAAGTAGTTCTGCAACATTATCTTGCTTCCCTAAGAATAAGACGCGATCTTCAATATGTAAATTTTTCACCAACTGTAAAATCGTGCAAAATTCTGGTCCATCTCCAACAAGAAGCAACTTCGCATCTACTTCTGTAACAATTTTAGCAAATGCCTGCACAACATCTTGCACACGTTTCACTTTACGGAAGTTTG
Source organism: Bacillus sp. TE9106W (assembly GCF_054062215.1). Lineage (NCBI taxonomy): Bacteria > Bacillati > Bacillota > Bacilli > Caryophanales > Bacillaceae > Bacillus > Bacillus sp. TE9106W. The sequence continues at coordinate 72,478 of NZ_JBSSFA010000006.1, read as the reverse complement.
AAATGTGAATGAGTATCTTTTCACTCTCACTTATACCGTATTCTTTCTTTAATTGGGTCATATCACGTTTGAAATATACACGTTCGTCTATAAAGTTATATACCGTTTGAATGTCTTTATTTGGTTTTACAAGCTCATGCGTTTCGTTAATTAATGAATGCGAGACAGCTGTCACAACATCAGATTGCTCAATACCAAAACGAATTAAATTATTTAGCGAAGGGTCGGATCCTAACACAGTAATATCTGTTCCATGCAAGGTTGTAACAATTTTAATACGCTCTCCAATCATTTGTTTTGCTAAATAAGCACAAATGGCATGTGGTATTGCGTAATGCACATGTAAAATGTCTAGGTTTTCTCTTTGTGCAACCTCTGCCATTTTACTCGCTAACGCTAAATCGTATGGTGGATATTGAAATACAGAGTATTGATTTACCGTCACTTCATGAAAATAAATGTTTGGATACACTTTATTTAACCGGAATGGTAAACCCGATGTAATAAAATGAATTTCATGCCCGCGTTCCGCTAATTGCTTTCCTAATTCTGTTCCAACAACTCCAGAACCACCTACAGAAGGATAACATGTAATACCTATTTTTAATTTCATTTACATCCCCCTATTAAATCAGCATGTAATAAAACCGGCTTCTTACTCATAAATCCTTCGGCATATAAGACTCCAACTTCTTTTCCAAACATTTTCTCACGAGCGACTACAGTTTCAACGTAACCTTCTGTTAACGGCGTTTTCACACCATCACTCCCTGTTGAAAACTGACTTTCATACGCTTCTAATGCTTCCACTTTTTGCGATACGTATTCACTAATATCTATACAAAAATTCGGTTTATGAAAACCATTAATCATATAATGATAAAAAGACTCCACACGATGTGGTGGAACCTCTGGCATATATTTGCGAATTCCCGCTGAAAAAATAGCTTCTTCCACAAGTTTTGCACAATTTGCATGATCTGGATGACGATCTTCATAATACGGCGCAAAAACTAGTTTTGGTTTATATGTACGAATTACCTTTACAATTTCACGTATATACTCTTCTTTCATATACAAACCACGGTCTGGCATCGCTAAATTTAGTCTCGTTTTTACTCCCATTATACGAGCTGCCGCCTTTGCTTCTTCTTTTCTTAACTCTATCGTTCCGTTAGAAGAAAGATCAGCTTCTGTTAAATCACAAATACCTACTTCATACCCTTGCTTCGTATATTTAGCAATAGTACCCGCCATGCCGATTTCAACATCATCGGCATGGGCACCAAACGCTAATATATGTAATCCACTCATAATTGTTCCCCTCATTTTCTTAACTTGCGGTAATCTAAATCTCCTCGCTCTAATGCGTGCATTAACATTTCAGCACTTGCCATATTCGTCGCAAGTGGAATTGCATATACATCACATAAACGAAGCAATGCATTCACATCCGGTTCATGCGGTTGTGCTGTTAATGGATCGCGGAAGAAAATTACCATGTCTAAATCATTTTTTGCAATCATTGCCCCAATTTCTTGATCGCCGCCAAGAGGACCAGATTGATATCTTGTTACAACTAAGCCGGTCGCTTCCATAATACGAAGTCCTGTCGTTCCTGTTGCAAATAATTCATGTTGTTCAAAAATTGGTTTATATGCGTATGCAAACGAAACCATGTCGTCTTTCTTTTTGTCATGTGCGATTAAGGCAATTTTCATCCATTGTCTCCCCTTTAGTCGATAATATTTTCTAAACCGTACACAAGATGATCTAGATTCATTACTGTCTCAATTGATAGTTTTACACCAGACATAAATGATGCACGATTGAATGAATCATGACGAACTGTTAACATTTGTCCGTCTCCACCAAACATTACTTCTTGGTGTGCAATAAGTCCTGGTAAACGTACACTATGAATATGAATGCCGTCTACATTTGCACCACGAGCCCCTTCTAGTTGCTCTACTTCATTTGGATGACCTTGCTGCTTTGATTCACGATTTTGACGAATCAATTCTACTGTTTTTACCGCTGTACCAGATGGTGCATCTAGTTTTTGATCATGATGCAATTCAATTACTTCAACATCTTGGAAGTATTTCGCTGCCATTTGTGAGAATTTCATCATAAGAACTGCACCAATTGCAAAGTTTGGAGCGATAATTGTTCCTACTTCTTTTTCTTTCGCAGTCTCGGTTAATTGTTTTAGCTCTTCTTCTGTAAATCCAGTTGTACCAATAACAGAACGAAGTCCACGCTCAACTGCTAGTGTAACGTGTTGTTTCCCAACTTCTGGAGTTGTTAAATCTAACAACACATCTGCTTCTACTTCCTCTAAACAAGTATGTAAATCTGCGTAAATAGGTGCATCTAGCGCTGGCATTCCCGGTAAATCAGAGATTTTCTCTCCACCATGCTTATAATCCACTGCTGCTACTAAATTAAAATGTTCCGTTCTTTCCATAAGAAGAACTGCTTCATGTCCCATACGTCCTCTTGGTCCAGCGATAATTACTTTAATTTCTTTCATTATTCTTTCTCTCCCTCATCAATACGTGTCCAGCGATCTTTATCGCGAGTATTAAATTTATTCATTACAATGTTATGTGCTGTTTCTAAATCAATATTTAAACTATTTGCCATACAAATCATAACAAATAATACATCTCCAAGCTCTTCTTCAATACTACGTTCTTTTTCAGTTGTTTTCTTCGGTTTCTCACCATAATAATGATTAACCTCTCTTGCAAGCTCCCCCATTTCTTCCGTTAAACGAGCCATCATTGCAAGTGGACTGAAATAACCTTCTTTAAACTGACCAATATATGCATCAACTTCTTTCTGCATATCCTTCATCGTTTTCGCTTCCATACAATTCACCTCTAATCCTTCCTCTTTCATGTTAGCCAATTCATCGCGATTTGACAAATATTATTCCCCGCCAAACACCTATTTGCGACCCTTTTTGGGAAAGATTATAATAAAGTGAAACTTCTTTTGCCTTTTTTGCAAAAGATCAGCCCGCACCAATCGGGTTCCTACGGCTGGTTTGCCTTTCTTCAAAGCTTTATCTCCTACCAGCCGTTGGAACGGGGTAAAGTGAAACTTCTTTTGCGTTTTTGGCAAAAAATCAACCAGAACCAATCGATTTTTATAGCCTTCACTATTTTCACTAGCAACTAGAAATTACTTATCATTATGTTTTACCGTTTCAGCGGAGCAATGCCATTTACATAATTAGGGGGATTTCTATATGACATCAAATTTGAAGATTCGAAATATCATTTTTATTTTAATCGGTTCCGCTATTTTTTCTTTCGGTATTGTGAATATCAATATTGAAAATCACCTTGCAGAAGGTGGATTTACCGGTATTACACTATTATTGTATTTTCTATTTAAGTTTGATCCTTCTTATTCAAACTTAATTTTAAATATCCCTATATTTTTCATTGGTTGGAAATTACTTGGAAGAACAACGTTTATCTATACACTAATCGGTACCTTTAGCGTATCTTTATTTCTATGGATTTTTCAGCGTTACGAAGTTCTCAACTTACATTTAAACTTACAAAATGATATGACACTCGCAGCTTTATTTGCTGGGGCATTTATTGGTATCGGTCTCGGGATCATATTTAAATACGGCGGAACTACTGGCGGTGTAGATATTATTGCGAGACTCGCTCATAAATATGTTGGCTGGAGTATGGGGAAAACGATGTTTATGTTTGATGCTATCGTCATTATCGTCTCTATCCTTACCTATTTATCATATCGCGAGGGTATGTATACGTTAGTTGCTGTTTTTATCGGGGCGAAAGTCATTGATTTTATGCAAGAAGGAGCCTATGCAGCAAAAGGAGCAACTATTATCTCAGATAAAAACGATGAAATTGCTGCTAAGATTTTATCTGAGATGGAGCGCGGAGCAACCTTTTTAAAAGCTGTTGGATCTTATACAAAAGTGGAACGGAACGTATTGTATTGCGTTGTTGCTAAAAATGAAATTGTGAAATTAAAAAATATTATTACTTCTGTAGATCCTCATGCATTTGTTGCAGTAAGTGACGTACATGATGTAGTTGGTGAAGGTTTTACGTTGGATGAAAATAAAAACCCATTACATACATAAACACAACTAGAAAAGCTTTTTAGCTTTTCTAGTTTTTTATTACATATTGCTTAAGTTTCTCTAAATCCTCATAAATAAGTTCCAATAAGCTCCGATTATAAAAAATGGAAGCAGGATGGAAGGTCGGAAAAATATGATATTCTTTCTCTGACCATGTAAATTCTGCACTTTGCATATCCTTTAATTTTTGAATGGGCTGTTTTAATAATTGCCCGTGTACATCTGTGATTTTTTTATCTTTTCCTGTTAAACGTTGAAGACCGATATTGCCAAGCGTGACGATTAGCTTCGGATTTAGTTTCTCTAATTCATAATCTAACAAAGGTGCATGGGCAACTATTTCTCCTTGATTTGGCGTTCTATTATACTTTTTTTGTATAATAGAACCATTTCGTTCTTTTTTCTCTCGCCACTTATAAGGTCTACTCCGAACAGCACTCGTAATATATACTTCTTCCCTTGTAACGTGAATACGTTCTAAAAAACCCATTAATTGTTTTCCCGCTCTCCCGCTAAACGGAATCCCATTATGAATTTCTGTTTCACCAGGCGCTTCTCCTAACAACATAAATTTCGGATTTTCAGGGCCTTGTCCACTTAAAAAACCTTCTAATTGATAAGGAGCACTACGCTCTTTCACCTGTTTTACTAAATGGTCTGGATATTTCATTTCCCCCCACCGCCTTTCCGCATTACTTCTATTATTTCTATTTGCAATACATTATATAATTCAATCCATAAAACAAAAAAGACTATCAAAATTGATAGTCTTTAGTCGTCGCTACGCTGCATACCAGTATAAATTAATACGAGACGTAATAATTCAAATACTGCTACAGCTGCAGCTGCTACATATGTTAATGCTGCCGCATTTAATACTTTACGGGCTTGGCCATATTCATCTGTTGATACGATTCCTAACGCTTCAATTTGTTGCATCGCACGCTTTGATGCATCAAACTCAACTGGTAATGTAACGAGTTGGAACACAACACCTGCTGCCATTAAAATGATACCTAAAAATATCATATTAGCCATTGATGCAAAAATACCGATCATAATAAATATCCAAGAAATATTTGAACCAAAGTTTGCAACTGGCACTAACGAATGACGAATACGCATAAAGTTATAATCTTTTGCATCTTGAATTGCGTGTCCTACTTCGTGTGCTGCAACTGCTGTACCAGCAACTGAATGACCGTAATAGTTATCTGTTGATAATCGAACTGTTTTCGCAGTTGGATCATAGTGGTCTGATAAATGACCTGGTGTTTCTTCAACAGCTACATTGTATAATCCATTTTCATCCAAAATTTTCCGAGCCACTTCTGCTCCTGTCATACCTGATGTTGAATAAACTTGTGAATACTTGCTATAGGCACTACGTACTTTTGACTGTGCATACAACGGTATGATCAAAATGATCGCGAAGTAAATTAAATAAAACATCATGAACCTCCATTGAAGTTTTAATTATAGTACTTCTCATTCTATTTTCTTCTGCCACCATTGTCAATGAATAAACCTTACAATCCGTATCTTTATTTATTACATTATCTATTCTTAGAATGGACATTACTTTTTCTTTTTTCTCTCTCTCCTTTATACTTTCTCCACCCAACATAAGTTAATGTGAATAAAATAAGACCTCCAGTAATTGTCATAAACCAAATGAGAGAAGGTGCAATTTCATCTTTTTTTACTGTATGAAATATTTTTTGCAAATCCCCTTTAATGATTCCTAATTGCATTTGCCCACCTTTTGTTTTTAACATAACGTTACGAAATTCATCCAAATAAGATAAATGGGCATTTACACGCTGCACTTCATTTTCTGGCAAGGCAATCATTAAGCTTGGATAAATAATATTAAATTCATGTAAAAATGTGTTTAACGTTTGTTGAAACTGTCCCGTATCTTCTTTTTTCATCGCTTTTTCCATTTGAGAAAAGGCATCCATTACTTTTCCTTCTCTTTCCATCCAAAGTGGTTGATATTTCGATACTTGCGCATCGACAGCGAGCTGCAGGGCTAACACATTATCAATTTTAACTTGTTTCCTTACATCTTCTTCCGCGAGAGATTGTTTCGCCTTGTCGTAAGCTAAAGAAATAACTCTAACTTGATCTGGCGTTACTTCCTGCTTCTTTTCATTCCCCTTTATTACAAACTGCTCCGAAAAATGTTGTAGTACTTGTACTGCTTTTTCATCTTCATTACGCTTCACTAATTGTAATGAGTCATCTAACAAACCTGTTAGTTCACTCCACTCCTCAGCATATATACGTAACGGAAACATGATAATTAGAAATGCAATCAGTCCAATTAATGTTCTCTTCATCACGGTCCCCCCTATAACTACTAGTACAAAATATGTTAATGTGGACAAGAATAGAACAGAACTGGACCGAAAAATATATTATCGTTTTACAAACAAAAAAATTCTCTTTAAGCAGAGAATTTTTTATTTGACATCCTTTTCTTTTTTAAAAAGTATCTATACAAACTGTAACAAAGTATGCTACCAAATAAAATGAATAATAAAATAGCACACGCAGCATGCATAAAGAATTCTTCTGGTAACATTAATATAATCGGATCCTTCTCAGGATCAAAAACCCAATAATCATTACTGAATAAAAGCTTATGGAATATCACAAAACTCTTTTCAAAATTAATAGCAATAGGTAACATTAACGCTATCGGAAAAATGATTGTTAAAATAGATCCATGTAGTAAAAACTTTTCATTTTTCTTTTTTAACAAATACATGCCGCCTATCATTGCAATCATAATTGTTGCATACATTACATATTGAATCTTTACTAAAATGTTTTTCACATCTACAAAATGAATACGGCCATTTGTAGACATATCTAGTGTTGGCAAATGTAATGCTCCGTCATAAAATGGCGATAAATATGTGATCAGCACATTATAATTTCTTTTAATGTCACCTTTCGTCATATCCGCTAAATCTGGAATGTTTAAAAAATCAATTTCAAAATAATATAGCCATTTTCCGTATACAACCGCCGTTGTTGCGAGTGCAAATATAGAAAATGCTATGCTATATGAAACAACTATCGTAATCAATCGATTCAATATTTTTGTACCAGTCTTATTTTTCTTCATTTTCTCCCCCTACATATTCTAACTATCATAAAGAAAACTGTTTTCGGTTCTCACGTAAGCAATAATAATATGTAATACATAGCACAGTAATACTTAGCCAAAACGTAAAATAACCAATTTCTCCTACAAACAAATGCATAATTCCATATCTCGGCATTTGCCAAAATAAATAATCAATTGCATCATTATGTAATGTCCATATAGCTGCTACCGCAAAATGCCATTTTTTTATACGGTAAAACGGTGCATATAGCACTGCTTGTACTGCCATCGCAAAATGCGAAAGCATTAACATATACCCGATAAAACCAATAGGACCTTTTACATAAATCATAACCCCATTTACAACAACAGCCCATATTCCATATTTTATTAAAGTAACAATCGCTAGCGCCTCTATTAATCCCCAGTTTCTCTTGATTAAAAAAGCAATTAAAACAAAGACAAAAAAGAGACTCGCCATAGGGCTATCGGGTACAAACGGCCAAAATATAGGAGAAGTTTCTTTTAATTGATTCCCATACCATATAAATCCGTAAATTGTACCTAATAAGTTAACAACTAATAAAAATAACAATACCGAGCGTTGCCTTAATATTGCATACATGTAAACCAAGCTGTATGTCCAACACCTTTCTTTCATCAAACTCTACTCTATTATATAGTAAACTTTCTTTCATCAAAATAAAAAGCTGACTACAAATTTTGTAGTCAGCTCCCTATTACTTTTTATTATACTTTGCAATGAATTCCGAAAGCTTCTTCAGCTCCTCATCGGTACCTTTAAATATATCTTTTGGCATCGCACCTTTTCCATCTTTCGCAATTTTAGCAATTTCTTCTGGCTTTAAAGTTAAGTTTTGCAGTGCCGGTGCTGCTGCCCCGCCCTGTAAATTGTCACCGTGACATGTTAAACAAGTATTTTTTTGCATTAACTTATAGCCATCATCATTTTTATCAACTGGTACTGTTTTTACAATTGCTCCTTGTTTTTTTGCAGCTTCCCAGTCGTGGTGCGCTACAGATTCCCAAGTTAAAAAGATAATCGATGCAACTGATAAAAGCATAAATCCTGTTGCTACAGGACGCTTCAATGGGCGTCTTTCTGGACCTCGATCAAGAAATGGAGCTAATAGTAATGCGCCAAAGGCAATCCCTGGCATAATAAACGCTCCAATTACAGTAAATGAGCCAGAAGCATAAGAATACTTTAATAACTGATACAAGAATAAGAAATACCAATCTGGAAGTGGTATATATCCGGCATCAGTTGGATCCGCCATTCTCTCAAGTGGTGACGGATGTGCCACTGTTAAACATAAATAACCGATTAAAAAAACTGCACCTACCATCCATTCTTTTAACAAGAAGTTCGGCCAAAATGCTTCTGTTTTTCCTGGGTATTCAGAATAGTCTTTCGGAATATTAGGCTTCCGAGCTACTGGTACCCGAGAATCTCCTACAAACTTCATCCCTTTGCCGCGATGCATAATCTCCCTCCTTTAGTTCTTTCCCCTTTAATTTAGCAATCTCTTATAGTGGACCGGAAATACCTTGTTTGCGAATCATGATGAAGTGGAAGGCCATTAAACCTAGAAGTGCTGCTGGTAAGAAGAAGACGTGAATAGCAAAGAAGCGAGTTAATGTTTGAGCGCCAACAATTTCGGAATGACCAGCGAGTAATGTTTTAATATAAGGACCAATGAGCGGTGTTTGCTCTGCAATTTGAATCCCTACTTTCGTAGCAAATAACGCTTTCATATCCCATGGTAATAAATATCCGGTAAAACCAAGACCTAACATAACAAAGAAAATAAGAACACCAACAATCCAGTTTAACTCACGAGGCTTTTTATACGCACCCTGGAAGAAAACCCTAAGTGTATGTAAAAACATCATTACAATGACGAGACTAGCACCCCAGTGGTGCATACCACGAACAATTTGTCCGTACGCAACCTCATTTTGTAAATAATAAACTGATTCCCATGCATTTTTAATATCAGGCACATAATACATCGTCAAAAACATTCCAGATAAAATTTGAATTACAGTAACGAAAAAGGTAAGTCCTCCAAAACAATAAACGAATGCAGAGAAGTGATGTGCCGGGTTTACATGCTCAGGTACTTCATGATCAGCGATATCGCGCCATATTGGTGTAATATCTAATCTTTCATCTACCCAATCATAAATTTTATTTAGCATCTACTTTGCACCCCCTCTTGGCTTCGCTTTACCTAAATACAGCGTCCCGTCTTTCACTTTAGATTCGTATACATCAAGTGGTGCAATGGGCGGCGTACCTTTAATGTTCATCCCATCTTTTGTATAACGACCCCCGTGACATGGACAAAAGAATTGATTCGGATGTGATTTGTCCGAATTCCAGTTCACTGTACATCCTAAATGTTTACATACTGGAGAGAACGCAACAATGTCTCCGCTTTCATCTTTATGAACCCAAGCTGATTTTGGCTCTTCGGACTTGTACCAACCATCAACCTGCTTCACCTTAAAGTCGAAACGTTTCGGCTCTGTTGTAATATCCTTTACTTGTGCAACAGCAACCATATCCGTTCCCGCTTCTTTTCTTAACACCGGATCAAGCGCAAATCGCGTCATCGGCATTAAAATACCCGCCGCCATAAAGCCTCCTACCCCTGTAAGGGTATAATTTAAAAACTGTCTTCTTGACACACGATGTTCTTTCTCGCTCACGAAAATTTCCCCCCTCTATCAGAAATTGTCCCCTCGTGATAAATTATATAAAAAATAAAAACTAGGACACTATCATGATATAATACGCTCATGCACAGGTCAATATCATACTACTCATAATAATAAGAACTTTCTGTTTATTATTATTTTCCCCATTTTTCTTCTAGCATCACCATTACATTTTTTATATGTGCATGAATCACTTCTCTTTTCGCTTGATCACTAAATTGTTCTAACGCTAACGAAGGAAACCAAAATAAATCCCCCTGTAATTCTTGCATATCTTCTTTCCATGAAAAATCACTTGTAACATAAGCAATATGCTTAAAACCTTGCTTTTGTAAATGCTTTGTCCATTCTTGCAAACGACCTTTTTCATTTTTTTGACTTTCTACTAAATACGTAAATGCAGGTAGTAAAAGGACTCTTCCTTTATATTCTCTTTCCAACTCCCTACTCAACAATTCAATAAATTCACCTTGTTCTACTACCGTTTTCATTTCTTTCGCTGCCGAAATTGATAAAAGTGGTATAACACCTGTATCTACATATTCTCTTGCTTGCTCAAACTGTTCCACATCTTTTACAATCCATTTCAAATGTCTTCCCTCCCCCACCTATAAATGACAGAACTTTCACTTTATATATATTAAACCATACTAAAAGAGGTAAAAAAAGAAAAACTACCTATATTAAGGTAGTTTTTCTTGAAAAAGTCTGAAATTTGTAAAATTTTATGAATCCAAATGAATTCTATAACATCTTTAACTCCGCTGTTAACCTATGAAACGCTTCCTTATCTTGCTTATCCAGCGCTTCATCAATTTGTTTCAAAAGACGTTCTCTTCTAAAAGAAAATACACTTTCTTCTAAAAATCTTTCTGCAAGTAAACGATCTTTTTCATTTACTTCAATGTGCTTTGGTAAATACGGGTTTTCTTCTAATACAGCTACGTAATTGGCATTTTGAAACGATGATTTAAAATTGAGTTGAATATAAATATCCTCATCTCGATTTAAGCGAATATCATGAAACGATTTTTCAGCATCTGTTGTCATAACATTTTGTTTAAAAAAGTGAAACGGTGTGTCTTTTACACAATTCGCGGACATTACTAAGCCACGCGGACAATATTTTGCATGCTCTACGAAGTGGACTTTATGCATCAATTGGTCGTGACTCATTAAGTAATTCAAAATCCATACACATTCACGCTGTTTCAGTTGGTAATTATTCAAAAACCATTTTACAAAATCCTTCTTCTCGTTTACAGAAACAGGGGTATTCATAGCAATTAAGTCCCTCCTCTGTCTTTCTCTTTTCTTTTTAGATTCAAGAAGCGGTATTCAGTTTCCTTCCAACTTATGAAAAATCCTCTAAATTATATAACAATTCTTCAATATGAATTTGTGTCGGGTCTAGTTGTATTAACTGAGTAAATACTTCTTTCGCCTCTTTTCGCATACCTTCTTCCAATAAGAAATAACCGTACTCTTCCAAGAAGTCTGGATGATTCTTAAAAGAAGTATATGCACTTTCATAGTGTTTTAATGCATCAGAATACATTTCTAATTGTTTTTTTGCATACGCAAGATCCCAAAGTAGTTGTGTATCTGGTTCTCCACTATCGATAGCACGCTCTACAACGGCAATTAGCTCTTCATACTTTTCTTGTTCCTTTAAGATATATGCATATTTTAATGTTGCACCTAAATGTCCTGGATCTAACTCAAGCGCTTTTTGAAGCACTTCCTCTGCTTCCGCTATTTTCCCTAATTTCGCTGCAATGTTCGCTAATTCTACATAAAATGGTACAGAAAGTTCATCTACTTTAATTCCTTCATGAAGTGTTTCATAGCTTTCTTGAAGCATTCCTTCTTTTTCATAGCTTTTCGCTAAATACATGTAAAGGGATGCATACTCAGGATCTAATTCTTTTAGTTCTTGCCAAGCACCAATTGCTCTTTGGTATTCTTCACCTTGATATAATGTGAAGGCATATCCAAACAATGAGTGAATATCTTTTTGTTCTTCTAAACCTGCTTCGTAGTAAGAAATCGCCTCTTCCCAATTTCCAATCGCACTTAACGTTTCTCCAAGGCGTAGTGCAATGACAACACCACCCATTACTTTATGTTCCGCTAATAGCGACTCATAATAAGTGATTGCCTTTTGTTCTTCACCTTTACTACTATATAACTCTGCTAATCCAAACGTAATGACAGGTTCGTCAGGCATCATTTCTTTCGCCTTTAATAGTTTTTGTTCTGCTACATCATCAAAACCTTGCATTTGGAATAAATCCGCAACTAGTAATAACGATTGAACATATAAATCATCATTTTCTGGAATATCATGAAGCACTTCAATCGCTTCATCTTCTTTGTCTAGATCAATATATAATTCTGCTAAAAATACAGTGAATTCACTTTCTTCTGGATACAATAAACGCAAGTCTTCTGTAATAGATAACGCTTCATCCGTAAATCCAAGTGTATGATAATAGCGAGCGATATCATACTTCTCTTCATCATTCGCAATTTTTAATTGTTCTTTTAACAATTGTAATCCTTTTTCCGCTTCACCATTTTCAATATATGAAACAGCTTGTTCAAACTTTTGCATAAACGTCTCCTTTAATTCTAAAAAATATTCTTTTCTGTTCATTTATCATAAGCAACTCATTGTTAGAACGCAACCTTTAGAATGTGCATGCTTCTTCTTACAGAGTAGTTAATTGTTCAAAAGGTTCGGATATGATACCGATACCTTCTTATCTTCTTCTATTGTACCGCTTTCTTTTATGACCGTGCAAATAACTTCTCCCACTAATTATCGAGCCATACAAATCGTAATTTACAGAACAACTTAATTACCAAACTTCAACTTTTTTAATGCGATAAAAAAGACTCCTCTAATAGGAGCCTTCACAATCTCTTAAGAATATGTTTCCTCTTTCTGTACTTGCTCATTTACAAGTTCTTTCAGTAACTCTATAATTTCATCATTTTCTTCTTTCAAACCGACAGTAATACGAATGCCATCATCGATACCAAATGCAGCACCAGAACGAACAATATATCCTTTTTTCATTAATCGTTCGAAAGCTTCATTACCAGGAATACCGAGTTTTAAGAAAATGAAATTTGTTTGAGATGGATAATAGAATACGTTATATTCCTTACAAAATGCGTAATATTGATGTAATCCTTCTTCATTCTTTTTCACACATTCTTGTAAAAATGCTTGATCTTCTAATGCAGCAAGTGCTACAGATTGCGCTACAGTCGATGTATTAAATGGTAACCTCGCTACTTCTAACTGCCCGATTAACTCCGTATTACCAACTGCATATCCGATACGGAAAGCAGCTAGACCATATGCTTTTGAAAACGTACGTAATACCATAAGATTTTCATACTTTTCAAGAAGTGGTAATGTTTGCGGATAGTCTTCTGCTCCCGCATATTCATAATATGCTTCGTCCATAATAACAAGCGCTGACTTAGGAACTGATTCTAAAAATGAAAGTAATTTTTGTTTTTCTACATATGTACCTGTCGGATTATTCGGGTTACAAATCCATACAATCTTCGTTTGATCATCTACTTGCTGTAACATCGCATCTAAATCGTGAATGCCATCTTTAAGTGATACTTCACGAACTTCTGCTCCTTCAATAACAGCATGGTGATGGTATTGCGAGAATGTTGGATTCGCCATTACAACATTTGTTCCTTCGTGTAGTAACGCACGACTAATCATTTGAATAACTTCATCTAATCCACTACCAAATAACAGTTGTTCCGCTTTAACACCTAAATGTTTTGCTATTTGTGTCCGAAGTTCAAAGGCATGTCCATCTGGATAAAGAGCATATTGACTCGCTAAAGAAGTTAATGCTTCTGTTACGCGTGCTGAGCAACCGAACGGATTTTCGTTCGATGCCAATTTCACAATTTTTGATAACCCATATTCCCTTTTTACTTCTTCAATATTTTTCCCAGGTACATATGCTCTCAAAGTTAACAATTGCTCTTTCACTCTCATTTTTCTTCCCCCAGTCATTTTATTGAATTCGATTACAATACAATTTTAGTCCTTTACTGTAATCTTTTATCCTAACCGTCACTATTACGAAAACACCTCAAAATAAGCACTTCATGGCTACTCTCTATCATTTATTTTTAAACCATATCCTTTTGAAATGCCTCTAACGCAATATGAACAGTCTCATCAGGAATAGATACAACATTCACTACCCCATATTCCTGCATAAGTACCATATGAATTGTCCCTGCATTCGCTTTCTTATCTTGTTTCATCAACCCGACGAGGCGTTCTACACTTAAATCACTTGGCATTTTTGGATAGCCGTACTTCAAGAACCACTGCTTCATCTCTTCATAAGCAAGATTCACCTTATACACTTGTTCACTTAAGAATATAGCAAATAACATTCCAACCGCTACTCCATCACCGTGAGTAATATTTCCGTATCCTAGTTCTTTTTCGAGAGCATGGCCTAACGTATGCCCAAAGTTCAAATGAGCACGTACACCTTTTTCTGTTTCATCTTGCGCTACAATGTTTGCCTTTACAGGAATCGCCTTCGTTAATATGTGGATTAATTTCTCATCACGAAGATCTGCTAATGTTTGCACTTCTTCTTTTAGCCAATGATATAGCTTTACATCACCAATTAGAGCATGTTTTATCACTTCTGCATAACCTGAGCGCCACTCTTTTTCAGGGAGAGACTGTAAAAACGGCGTATGATATACAACTGCTTCCGGTTGATGGAATGCACCTATCATATTTTTACCTAACGGATGATTGATTGCTACTTTCCCACCTACCGCGCTATCGTGAGCTAATAAAGTCGTCGGAACTTGAACAAAGCGAATTCCACGCATAAACGACGCAGCAACAAAACCAGCTAAATCTCCAATCATCCCACCTCCAAGTGCAACAATTAAAGAATTTCTATCTAATTTATTTTCAAGAGCTGACGTATGAGCCGCATAGAAATTTTCAAAGGACTTCTCTTTTTCACCACTCGGTACAACGAATGAAAATACTTTTTGATCTATTTGCAACGCGTCTACAGCTGTCTGTAAATGTAAAGATGCAACAGCTTCATCTGAAATGATCATAATATTTGATACAGATGGCTGCATGTTTTGAACGATTGTTGTCAAATGTGACAACGATTCTCTTCCTACATATACATCATATTCTTTTGATTTCGTTTGAATATGTATGTTTCCCATTAAAATCCCCTCGCATATTCATTATGTTTCTCAATATTTTCACGAATAAGGTCCATACGATCTAATCCGAATTGTTCTATTAAAGCTGTCGCTAACTCCCAAGCTACAACCGCTTCTGCAACGACACTAGCTGCTGGAACAGCACAACTATCTGAACGTTCAATACTTGCTGTAAAAGGCTCTTTCGTATCAATATCGACACTTTGAAGAGGTTTATATAGTGTAGGTATCGGTTTCATCACTCCGCGCACAACAATTGGCATTCCAGTCGTCATACCGCCTTCTAAACCACCCGCGTTATTTGTTCTTCGTGTATATCCATGCTCTTCATCCCACAAAATTTCATCATGAACTTCGCTACCCGGTCTATGTGCTGCTTCAAAACCAATTCCAATCTCGACCCCTTTAAAGGCATTAATGCTCATTATTGCGGCTGCTAATTTTGCATCTAGTTTTCGATCATAATGCACATAGCTGCCTACTCCAATTGGCATTCCTTCCACAATTACTTCCACGATGCCACCGATTGAATCACCATTTGATTTCGCATCATCAATTGCTTTTATCATTTGATTACCAGCTTCTTCATCTAAACAGCGCACAGGTGATGCTTCTGTAATACTTTTTAATTCTTCAATTGAACGATACGTAGTCTCTTTAGCCTGTACACCGCCAATTTCAATTACATGGCCCGCTACTGTAATACCAAGTTCCGCTAACACTTTTTTAGCAACCGCACCAGCAGCAACACGCACTGTCGTTTCGCGAGCTGAAGAACGTTCCAGTACATTTCTCATATCTCTATGACCATATTTAATCGCACCATTTAAATCAGCATGTCCAGGTCTTGGTTTTGTTACTTTCCTTTTCATTTCTTTTTCTTCTTTTTCCGTTAACGGCTCCGCACCCATAATTTTTATCCAATGTGCAAAATCACGGTTTTCAACAACAAGTGCAATTGGAGAACCTAATGTCTCTCCATGCCTAACACCACTTACAATTTGCACTTGATCTACTTCAATTTGCATGCGTCTACCACGCCCATATCCCTTTTGCCTTCTAGCTAACTCTTCATTTATATCATCCGCTACTAATGGTAGTCCGGCTGGAACACCTTCTATAATCGTTGTAAGTTGTGGACCATGAGATTCACCAGCTGTAATATATCGCATACGTTATTCCTCTTTTCGCATATGTATTTATCTCGCTATATTAAGCAATAATTTTATCTTTCATTACTCTAAAAATATGAAAGAGTTATTCATACATCAGCCATTCGCTTATTCTCCGATAGGCCTTTACTTTACATATCAATATATCATAACAGCTCTAACTTCGTAACTAATAGAAATAAAAAAAGTGCAAGAAGAATACCCCTATTCTCCTTGCACTTTCTACTATTATCACAGTGATTAAAGCGTTTACAAATTATTTCAAAATAATTAGTAAATCCATTCATTCATTAATTTTGAATAGTCAACTAATTCTTCTTCCTTAAAGAAAATACCAATCTCGCGCTCTGCACTTTCTAACGAATCAGAACCATGGATAATGTTTTTCGCAACAGTTACACCGAAATCTCCACGAATTGTTCCAGGAGCGGCTTCATGTGGTCTTGTTTTACCCATCATGTTACGAGCTGTATCTACTACACCTTCACCTTGCCATACCATTGCGAATACAGGACCAGATGTAATAAAGTCTACTAATTCACCAAAGAAAGGTTTTTCTGTGTGCTCAGCATAGTGTTGTCCAGCGATTTCTGGAGTGACTTGCATTAATTTTGCACCAACTAATTGAAAGCCCTTCTTCTCAAAACGAGCTACAATTTCCCCAATGAAGGCACGTTGTACACCGTCTGGTTTAACCATTAGAAATGTTTTTTCCATAAAAAATCTCTCCACTTCTGAATTATGTATGTAATTGTATATCCCCACACACATATTAACACCCTTATCACAATTGTGCAATAGTTTTGAAATAGAGAGATTATTTTATTTTTTAGAAAAAACACTAAAATTTTCGTTTTCCAATATACTTTGCTACATTTTGTAATGCATACTTCGCTTGTCCACGTGGGAGTGGTTTTATCATTTCTAATGCTTTATGTAAATAACGTTCACTAAACGCAAATGCTTTATCAATAGCAGCACTATTCTTTACAGCTTCAATAATTTCTTTCATTTCGTCCGCTGTTGTATTTTCATGTACAGATCTGATTTTCTTACAAAGGATTGGATCTTCCATAGCATATAGGGCAGGAAGCGTAATGTTTCCTTGCAATAAATCACCACCAGCAGGTTTTCCAAGTTTCTCTTCTGTAGAAACGAAGTCTAAAATGTCATCAATAATTTGATACGACATCCCTACGAAATAGCCATACCAAAACAGACGACTTACCGTATCACGATTAGCGCCAGCAGCAATCGCTCCTAGTTGGCAACTTGCAGCAATTAATAAAGCGGTTTTTCGCTTTATTCTTCTTAAATATGTTCTTAAATTTTGGTCATAGTTATACTTATCTTTAATTTGTTCGATTTCACCTTTACAAACTTCTAAAATGGTATGCGATAGCGCCTGATGCGCCTCTGGAATTTCAATATTCGTTATACATTCAAGAGACTTAGCGAATAAATAGTCCCCTGTATACATTGCAATACGATCTCCCCATTTCGCATTCACAGTTGCACTACCACGTCGTAAAAACGCAGCATCAATAACATCATCGTGAACAAGAGAAGCCATATGAATAAGTTCTAACGCAACAGCTACATGCTTAATTGCATCTAACTTATAATCTCCAAATTTCCCCGCAAGCAACACAAATACAGGACGAATTCGCTTCCCACCAGCTTCAATAAGTTGTAATGCCGCCTCTTCTACTAATGGCTGTTCAGAAGCAACTGTCTTTTTTAATTCTTTTTCTATCACATTAATATCCGATCGTAAAAAAGAGTACATAAGTTGTAACTTCATATTGTTCACCTTAACCTAAAACTTCTTTTTTCTATTTTGATTCTGGTTTCATGCCTAAATGCATCGCTGCTACCCCAAAAGTAAATGGCTTCACTTGCACACGTTCAAGTCCAGCTTTTTCGAACATATTAGCCAATTCTTTCATACCTGGGAATGTACTAGCAGATTCTTGTAGCCATGAATATTCTTTATAACTTTTCGCAAATAACTTTCCAAATAACGGCATGATATATTTAAAGTATAAAATATAACCTTGTCGAAAACCAATCATTGTTGGTTGAGATGTTTCTAAACAAATTACTTTTCCACCTGGTTTTACTACACGCGTCATTTCTTTTAATACGTGCATATAATCCGGTACATTACGTAAACCAAATCCAATCGTTACATAATCAAACGTGTTATCTTCAAATGGAAGTTCCATTGCATTCCCGTGCAGAAGTTCTACTTGTTTTAATTGTAACGCCTCTACCTTTTGCTTACCAACAGATAACATATTTTCACTGAAGTCTAAACCAACAACCTTGCCCTGTTCACCCACCGCTCCAGCTAGCGCAATTGTCCAGTCCGCTGTCCCGCAGCATACATCAAGCGCTTTACTACCTGGTTTTACATCCATAATGCGCATCGTCTCTTTGCGCCACGCTTTATGTCTTTGAAAACTAATTACAGAATTCATCACATCGTATTTATCAGAGATTTTCTCAAATACATCATGTACTCTTTCTTCTTTTGATTGTTGCATGCTCGTACCTTCTTCCAATGTAAAATTGCTTATGTCTTCGATTTATCTCTTAACACAGAGTTTATTTCGCTTATATCTGTGTGATTTTCTAAAAATTGATTTTCTTTCTTTCCAAGTTTCATCATCCATCCATTCATAACTGTTTCTGCATCTGCTTTATCGTTCACAATCCCTTGAACAGCTTGAAAAACAGGTGAATGTTGTTTATTAACATGTAGTTCACATTCTTTTTGGAGACGATTTTTTCCTAGTACATACGTTATAAACGGCTTCCAATGCGATAAATGAAAATGATCACATGTTTTTTGCAACAGTGCAGACTCAATCATTACTACACTTTCCATTATGTCATCCACCGTTTTATGCGCTTTTTGATATAACATTATTTTGTGTTCATTAATTTCTTTAATTCCTTCAGCAAGCGCACGAATTAAAACAATATCACGATTCATAGACAATAAGTAATAATATAACCCGCTATAGTAATCACCAGCAAGCACTGTTAACTGGCGACGCTTATGCGATTCATTTGCTTCTTCCCCTGCTTTATTTGATACTCTTTCATGTGTATCAAGCGCAATTTGCACAAGCATAATCGTCACTACATAATGCTCAATTTGTTCTATATGTAAATTTGCACCTTTTAAAGCACCATATAACAATGCGATTTTCTCTTCATCAATAAATGGTTCTTCAATATAGTTTATAAAATAAGGATGGCGTAATTTCACCATCAATTTCTCTCTTATACCCGCATACCCTCCGTAGATGTCACACACAAAAATCACCCTTGTTTTCTAATTCATAAAACTTATTATAACACATACACTCTATTTTCTATAACCAAAACTTGGCTACTCTTTCCAAACTTCTACCGAACTATATAACCTCTTCTATTCTTTTAAGTAATCTTTCTATTCTCACTGCGCCTCGCTAAAACTATATCATTTATTTACAAAAAAAAAAAAAGAAAAGCAGTTTCCCACTTTTCTTTACTTCGTTTTAATAAAAGATAAAATTTCACTACGTGCTGCAGCATCATTTTCTAGCACACCACGTACTGCTGTTGTTACTGTTTTTGCACCTGGCTTTTTCACACCGCGCATCGTCATACACATATGTTCCGCTTCTACTACTACCATTACACCATGCGGCTCTAGTACTTCCATAATAGAGTTCGCTACTGTTGATGTAATACGTTCTTGCAGTTGTGGACGACGTGCAATTGTATCTACAGTACGAGCTAATTTACTTAACCCTGTCACTTTTCCGCCTTGCGGAATATATGCAACGTGAGCAACTCCATAGAATGGAACTAAATGATGCTCACACATCGAATAAAACGGTATATCTTTTACTAGTACAAGCTCCTCATGATCTTCTCCGAACACTTTTTGTAAATGTTCTTTCGGATCTTCATGCATACCTGAGAACACTTCTGCGTACATTTTCGCAACACGCTTTGGTGTATCAAATACTCCCTCTCGATTAGGGTCATCTCCAATTGCCTCTAAAATAAGGCGTACTGCATGTTCAATTTGTTCTAAATTAACTTTTGCCATCCGCTAGCCCTCCCGAAAACCTAAAAGTGATACGAACACATTCTAGCATATTTATGTTTTTAAAAGCAAAAAGAAGAGTTTCCAAAAAGGAAACTCTTCTTCCCTGTTAATATGTAAGGATTATTTAACCGCATCTTTTAATGCTTTACCAGGTTTGAATGCAGGTACTTTACTTGCAGCGATTTCAATCTCCTCACCTGTTTGTGGGTTACGACCTTTACGAGCCGCACGCTCACGAACTTCGAAGTTACCGAATCCGATCAGTTGTACTTTATCACCTTGTTTTAAAGCTTCTAAGATAGAATCAAAAACAGCGTCTACTGCTTTTGTTGCGTCCTTTTTAGAAAGGGAACTTGCTTCTGCAACAGCATTGATTAAATCTGTCTTGTTCATGCCATTCACCTCCTCCCAAAGATAAGACTGTATAATGATCATAAAATGAGTCTTACTTTCATTTGTAGGCAATTTTTGCAAATTCTATACTACAAAGATGTAGATAAATCATTATCAACGCCTATATTATACGATTCTCCTTTATAATTCAATATTTTTAAGGAAATTGTTACTCTTAAAATGTGAAAATCTGATGAAACTTGACAATTTACAACAATATATTAGATAATGACTGTTTATTTTCCTATTCTATATGTGAAAATTAAAAAAATCCCTCTACGATGAGAGGGATTTTTTCTTATAATATAATCGCAATTAATCCGCCAGATCCTTCATTAATAATTCTTTCTAGCGTTTCTTTTAATTTATATCTCGCATTTTCTGGCATTAAAGATAGTTTCGCTTGAATGCCTTCCCGAACAATAGAGCTCAGCGAACGTCCAAATATATCTGAATTCCAAATTGATAATGGGTCATCTTCAAAATCTTGCATTAAGTAACGAACTAGTTCTTCACTTTGTTTTTCCGTACCAATGATTGGCTCAAACGTGGACTCCACATCAACTTTAATCATATGAATAGATGGGGCTACAGCTTTTAATTTCACACCAAATCTTGAACCGTGACGAATAATTTCTGGCTCATCTAAGCTCATGTCAGCTAACGCAGGCGCCGCTACACCATATCCTGTTTGTTTGACCATACGCAGGGCATCCGCCACTTGATCATATTCTATTTTCGCATGAGATAAATCGAGCATAAGCTTCAATAAATGATCTTTCCCTCGAATTTCTACCCCTACTACTTCTTTTAAAATTTGATCATACAATTCATCTGGTGCATATAAATCAATCTCTGCTACACCTTGCCCCATATCAATGCCAGCTAAGCTCGCTCGATCAATAAATTCATACTGACTAAACTGCCATACGACACGGTCTACATCACGAAGACGTTTTATATCCTTGACAGTCTCTTGAACGGCTTCTTGATAACTTTGACGTAACCAATGTCCTTCATTTAGCACCATTACCCAGCTCGGAAGGTTCACATTTACTTCTAAAACAGGGAACTCAAATAACGCCTCTCGAAGCACATTGTACACATCTGTCTCTCTTAAACTTTCAACACTCATCGCAATGACTGGGATATCATATTCTTCAGATAAACTTTGGCGCAATTGCTCTGTATCTGGATGATACGGCTGTACAGTGTTGATGATCATAATGAAAGGTTTTCCGACTTCTTTTAACTCATTTACTACGCGTTCCTCTGCCTCTATATAATCTCTTCTTGGGATTTCACCAATCGTTCCATCTGTTGTAATTACAACACCAATTGTTGAATGTTCTTGAATTACTTTACGTGTTCCGATTTCTGCAGCTTCATGGAATGGAATAGGTTCTTCATACCAAGGAGTATTAATCATGCGCGGGCCATTCTCATCTTCATAGCCTTTTGCTCCTGGAACTGTATATCCGACACAATCTACTAATCGAATATTCACTTCAAGACCTTCATCTACTTCGATAGAAACCGCTTGGTTTGGAACAAATTTCGGTTCCGTCGTCATAATTGTACGGCCAGCAGCACTTTGAGGTAGTTCATCCTGCGCCCTTTGACGGTCAGACTCATTTTCAATATTAGGAATAACTACAAGTTCCATAAATTTTTTAATGAATGTTGATTTCCCTGTTCGAACAGCTCCTACAACTCCAAAATAAATATCACCGCCTGTGCGTTCCGCAATATCTTTAAAAATATCTACCTTTTCCAAGTGATTCCCTCCCTCAATATTTTTGGGAATAATTCCACGTTTATAGTCAACTAATACCTTCTCTAACGTTGCCTATAATATCTGATATAATATAATGGTATTCTAGAAGTTCGGACAATATATCATATAATTTTGTCCAATTTCATATGACTATTAAAAAATACCTTTTGTTTGCATCGCAAGTTGTGTAACATAAAAAACCTTTCTTCTAGAACTTATTCACTAAAAGAAAGGTTCATGACTTATGATTTTAAAAAAATTGGTTCTCCATTCTTTACCGTATACGGTAAAGAATACGCAGGTACAAACGGAGAATCTTTCGAAAGTATATTTCGAATATCTTCCCCCTCCTTAAATTGCCCTTCATTTTTTTTCAACGCTTCATATAAGTCGATTCTATAATCAACATAAATTTCTCCCTTCTCATTAATTACAAAAGGAAGACCTTTACCAGAATACGGACTTGTCACTTGCGGTACATCTTTATATCCAAGTTTTTTGAAATCTAATTCATACACACCATCTGAAATTACCTTTTTAAAAGGTGGATATTGATGTTCATCTCGATACATCCTAAGCTTTAATGATAATTCCTGAATTTGTTCAGCCATCCTAACATCAATTAGCTTTACTGTCGGGTTTGTTTCAACGTCTATTAATACGTATTGATATACTCCCCCGCTTTCATAGGCATTCCCTGGTGCTTCTTGTATGTAACGCGGAGAAACCTTTTGAAAATCGATTGGATATTTCTGGTAAATAGGCGTATTCATATCCCGCGTCTTAATTGGCAATATCCCATCATTTTGCTCCTGAAATGTCACAACAGCTTTTTGAACGACTTGTAGCTGATCTTCATAAGGAACAGCATTTTGTTTCATATTTTCTTTCGGATACAGACACCCTGTTAAAATGCTCATACAACAAAATATTAAAATAATATGGACTTTTTTCACTAGTAATCACCTTTTCATACTAATATAACTTACTCCGTATGTAACATTTCCAAGACCATCCTCTTTACTGCTGTACAGGTCCACTAAATACAACAAGAAAAATAACAATTCCTGACACAACCATAAGGGTGTAGGCTACCAATGCTGTAATCCCTTTCAAAAATTTATTCTTTATTTTATATCTGCTTAGCAAAATAAAACTTACTGCAAAAAACATAAATCCAATTGCCCCTAAAGCAAACCACATTTTTATAAGCCCTTCCGACATATACACACCCCTTTTTATTAATCTATTTTTATACTATTTTAACAAATTAAAATCTTTAAACAAATACAAAAAGAACATTTTACTACAAATTGCGAATATGTAACTTTAATTAATAGGTTTTTCAGCATTTTCCACCAATCTAGATACAAATAAAACCGAAGCGAGTGTATCTCTCGCTTCGGTTGACCAAATATGCCCAAAACAGCTCTATTCCCATACTTTCATGGCTATCATATGCAATCTACAAACTCTTTGTTTCTCATATTTTATTTTTTAAACATTTTGCTTAACGAGCCAAAATCTGCTGGCATATTATTGTTAATAATCGCTTTAACAATTTGATCCTCTTGTTCTTTCGGCACTTCACGTCCTGCCATAAGAGCCACTTGATGAATCAATTGACGAAGCACAGTCTCATCACGTAAATTCGCATTTTGTACCGATGATGCTAATTTAAAAATATCTTCTTTATTCACTTTCACTTCTTTTTCAATGTTATTAAAAATGTTGTTATCCATTCTTTTCACCCTCTCCTCAAGTTACTCTTCATCCTATGCAAAAATAAAAAAATGGTGAAAAGACCCAAAAAAATAAAAAGCGACAGAAGTACAAATGTACTTCTGTCGCTTTTCTTTAAAGTAAGTCAGGTATAGCTTCCACTTCGTGTTTTCGAACACGCCCCATTAATGAGCCTACTGCATCTTTTACATTATTCCCATTGAATAGCACATCATATAAAGCAGCTGTAATCGGCATTTCTACTTCCATTTTTTCTGCCAATTCATGAGCAGCTTTCGTTGTTCTTACACCTTCGACAACCATACCCATACTTTCTAACACTTCTTCTAAAGAGTGTCCTTTTCCAAGCATATTTCCAGCGCGCCAATTTCGGCTATGAACACTTGTACAAGTTACAATTAAGTCACCCATACCAGTTAGTCCAGCAAACGTTAACGGATTTCCGCCCATTTTTCTTCCTAAACGAGCAATTTCCGTTAAACCACGTGTCATCAATGCCGCTTTTGCATTATCACCTAATCCAAGACCATCAGTTATTCCAGCAGCTAATGCGATAATATTTTTTAACGCACCACCAAGTTCAACTCCAACGATATCCGGATTTGTGTATACACGGAAGTAACTATTCATAAACAAATCTTGTACTTCCTCAGCCGCTTCCATACGCTTTGCTGCAGACGTAACAGTTGTCGCTTGACGCAACCCTACTTCTTCAGCATGACTCGGTCCAGACAGTACAACAACATCTTTAATCAAGTCCTCTGGAATTTCTTCCTCAATCACTTCCGAAATACGTTTTGACGTACCAGGTTCAATTCCTTTACTTGCATGAATCCAAGTAGTCGGGCCTGCTACATATTTCTTCATATCTTGCAGTACTTCTCTATACGCTTTCGTTGGTACTACAAGCAGTACTATATTTACATCTACTAATGCTTCTTCTAAAGAAGAGTAGGCTACGATTGTGCTTGGCAATGTAATTCCTGGGAGATATCGACTATTCTCATGTTTTGTATTAATCTCATCCATAAGTTCAGAACGATTTCCCCAAATACGTACATCATGCCCATTGTCAGCTAATACCATCGCTAACGCTGTTCCCCAGCTACCTGCTCCAACTACTGTGATTTTTGTCATAAAATCACATCCTCTCCATTAGTCTCTTGCTCTAGCGATAATGTGAATCGGTGTTCCTACAAAGCCGAATGATTCACGTAAACGATTTTTTAAGAAGCGCTCATATGAGAAGTGCAATAGTTCTGGATCGTTTACAAACACAACAAATGTTGGTGGTTTTACCGCAACTTGTGTTGCATAGAAAATCTTCAGACGACTACCGTTATGCGTTGGCGTTGGATTCATCGCTACCGCATCCATAATTACATCATTTAATACATTCGTTTGAATACGGATACTATGGCTTTCATTTACCTCATCGATAACCGGTATTAACGTTTGTGTACGTTTTCTCGTTTTTGCAGATAAGAATACAATCGGTGCGTACTCTAAAAATTGGAAATGAGCACGGATGTTTTCTTCAAATGCTTTCATTGTTTTCTCATCTTTTTTCACTGCGTCCCATTTGTTTACAACAATCACGACAGCTCGTCCTGAATCATGAGCGTATCCAGCGATTTTTTTATCTTGTTCAATAATTCCTTCTTCACCGTCTAAAACGACTAAAACAACGTCAGAACGTTCAATCGCTCTTAGTGCACGAAGTACACTATACTTTTCTGTACTTTCATACACTTTCCCTTTTTTACGCATACCAGCTGTATCGATAATTACATAATCTTTTCCATCTTTACTATATGGTGTATCGACAGCATCACGAGTTGTTCCTGCTACATTACTAACAATTACACGCTCTTGACCAAGAAGAGCATTTACAAGTGATGATTTCCCTACATTTGGACGGCCAATTAAAGAGAAACGAATTGTATCTTCATCATATCCGTCTTCTTCAATCTTTGGAAAATGCTGTGCAGCTTCGTCTAATAAGTCACCTAATCCTAATCCGTGTGTACCTGAAATTGGGAATGGCTCGCCAAATCCTAATGCATAGAAATCATAAATGTCACTGCGCATTTCCGGATTGTCCACTTTATTTACTGCCAGTACAACTGGTTTATTTGAACGATATAATATTTTTGCAACTTCTTCATCCGCTGCTGTTACACCGTCACGACCATTTGTCATAAAAATGATAACATCCGCTTCATCAATTGCTACTTCAGCTTGTTGACGAATTTGTGTCAAAAATGGCTCGTCTCCAATATCAATTCCACCTGTATCAATAATGTTAAATTCATGATTTAACCATTCTCCAGCGCTATAAATACGATCGCGCGTTACACCTGGAATATCTTCTACGATTGAAACTCTCTCTCCAACAATTCTATTGAAAATAGTAGATTTCCCTACGTTCGGGCGGCCTACTATTGCTATTACTGGTTTCGGCATATACTTTCATCCTTTCAACTTGCTTCTGTTTATTATGTAAAAAACCCTTCTTTGTGCAAGAAGGGATTTGCATTCCAGAATATTTCTCAGCGTATCAAAACACCTCACATTATAACACACGTTGCTAATGTTTCACAATAATATATACATTCTCTTGTAAGCGATGCGCAATGCCATCTAGAATTGCCTCTAAATTATTTGCAACAAATTCTAATTCCTCTGTCGATTCACAAGTAAATAGAGGGGCACCACCAGCAAACTTCTCCGGGGTCGTTGTAATAACTGCAAGAATTACACTTTCTAACATCATCTCTTATCTCCCCTTCCTTTCGGGGCTTCTGATGACATATGAACAGCACTTTCTAACGTCGGCACGTTCCCTATGACACCTATCGCTTTCTCCGCATCTTGATCTTGTGGCAAGACAAAGATTCCAACCCTACCATCCTCTAAATCACGCTTTGCTAACGGTACAAGTGCCGGCGTACCAGAATCTCTATAAATCCCTAAAGCAACAGAAACATCATGTAAAATAGCCTGTCGTTGTCCTAAGTTGGAGATTGTCACCATCGCATCAATTGATTTTGGCCTTAAAATAAAACCCATTCCATACTTCATAATTTCCTCTTGTCTTGCTGGCAATCCAATATTCATAATGTAAATATTATCAATATATAGCCCCGCTCCTTCAAAACGAAGTGGAACATGCTCGATATCAACAAGATCATGTAACCTCTTACCAGACATTAATGTTTTCGCGATAAAAAATGCGATTATGGCCATAATTACTCCGGCAATCCATGAACGAAATCCTATATACGCAAACGTCGTTGCAAACGACGTTAACATCGCCAAATAGTTGCGACTTTCAAAAACTAATGCAATTCCTTCAATATATGTATTCCCACGCGGTACAAGCTCATATCCATCTAATTGTTGAAGTGTATTCCTTTCCATGTTACGCACATCACGAAACTGTGTCGCTGCTAGCGTAAGAAACGTAATGGCAGAAAAATCTTTTTTCAAAATGGATGGAATCGCGATTGCTCCTAAAGCCGCTGCAATTAATCCCATCGCAATGTGAATAATTTTCCCATGGAGCCTCGTCGGATATTGCCGCGTATCTGTCCGGAGCATTAACACTCTCGTTACTGTCCCCGCTATTACGCCACATAAAATGGCCGGTGTATATTCAATCATGTATTACCCTCGCCTTTCTTTTACGTGTTTTTCTCTTGAACTGTTCCGTATATACTGATGCTTTCGCAATCCAAAACAAAATTGCCATAAAAAATGTAGAAACGGCGACGCTATCAAAAAATGCTAAACTTCCGTAATCATAAGGAAAATGCAGTTTCCGAAAAATAATTGTCACAAACAATTCTCCCTGTAACATTCCTATATAAAGAGAACATAATCGTAGTATGCGATCCTCATGTAATAAAACGGCGGCATACACAAGAGCACTACTTAACAAAAATAACCTGTCCACCACAATCCAAATTGGATCATATACTTCTAACAAATGAAAACTTGTATATAACATTGCAATAATAAGTGCCGAAAGTAAGCTATATAATTTTTTCCAAATAGAATATAGTGTGATTCCTACAAAAGCAACAACAGAAAGTAAAAGTGCATTTATTGATACCGTGAATGAAGCAATCGTTACATGTAACGGAGAGCAAATAATAAAAATCAATATACAAGCGCTTATCTTCCACCGAATAGAGTCCTTTTTCATAAAAAAAGTTACGACAATCCACCCTATCCAAGCTACAAAATAAAAAGTACTCCCTTCCATCATTTCACCTCCTATGTTTTCCATTATGGGAACTTTTTATGAAAGTTAATCCACTTTCTTCACGCATAGTTTTTTCCGATAACAGCAACACTTTTAATAAGGAGGTGCTATTCATTATGGGTAAAGATCGTCAAGAAAGAAAACTAAGAGAATCACGCCGCGTTGAATCTGACCGCGACCAATCACTACAATATCCGGGTGCAACTGGACTGGATACACCAGAGCAAGCTCGTAAGCAGAATCAGCACTAATGGATACAAAAAGACGGTTTCGATATTGTACGAAACCGTCTTTTACATATTCCTCATAATTTTTACTTATATCAAAATAATATTTCACATAAGAATCTTTCTACAAATTATTTTTATTCCTCTCTCTTTTCCTTTGGCAAAATTAAACCTTCTTCAATAACTCAGTAGTAAACTATCCACATTCTCAGTCGCAACTTTTACAATATAATATTTTTATATACAAATAATAAAATTTTTATAGAATATCAACTTCATCCCTAACCTTATATTACTAAAACGAATAGAATACAAAAAAACCAACCAAACGGTTGATTTTTTATCTTCTACTATAATGCGTCGTATCAATGCCACGCTGCGTTAACCAATGATACGTTTCGCCCTTTATAACAAGAGGTACGGACTGTAACTCTTCTATCGTCTTCGCACCGAGAGCTGTCATAATAAATTTCAAGTCTGCATGTAATAGATCAATTTCATCCACTAACTTCTCGATACCATCTTGCATTAAAATTCGTAAAAAATAGCCAGCGAATGCAGTTGTATTCGCCCCTAATGCGATTGCTTTCGCTACGTCAAGCGCTGTTTGTATACCCCCAGATGCAATAAAAGAGAGGTTATTATTTGTAGAGGTTGCTTCAATAATCGAGGTAGCTGTTTGTATGCCCCAGTTATTAAAATAAGAAAGCATTCGCTGTCTTCTTTCATTTTCAACAGCAGCAAAATTCGTACCACCTTGTCCGCCAATATCAATTGCCGTTACACCCACGCTCGCTAACTGTTGCATTGTTTCCTTACTCATCCCAAATCCAACTTCTTTTACAATGACAGGAACTTTACTATTTAAAACAATTTTCTCAATACGCTGAAGTACACCAGTAAAGTCACGGTCTCCTTCTGGCATCGTTAACTCTTGTATGACATTTAAATGAATTTGTAGCGCATTCGCTTCAACCATATCAACAGCACGCTCTGCCTGTTCAACAGTTGCCTCACTACCTAAATTAGCAAAGAAAATACCATTTGGATTTACCTTTCTAATAATCTTATAAGAAGCAGCCTCACTTTCATCTTTTAACGCTGCCATTTGCGAACCTACAGCCATAGCAAGGTTATGTTGTTTTGCTACATATGCTAATTGCTCATT
Organism: Bacillus sp. TE9106W; assembly: GCF_054062215.1. Taxonomy (NCBI): domain Bacteria; kingdom Bacillati; phylum Bacillota; class Bacilli; order Caryophanales; family Bacillaceae; genus Bacillus; species Bacillus sp. TE9106W. The sequence continues at coordinate 42,342 of NZ_JBSSFA010000006.1, read as the reverse complement.
AATATGTAATGTTTTCTCTCCTCCACCACCAGTCATCGCATTGATAAAAATCGGCGAACTTAGTGAAAGTTCGCCGATTTTTGTTTCACATGTTATTGTTTCATAACTTGAATTTGGCAAGCTTTGATGCACAAAATCAATATCATGAAAGCCATGCGTACGAGACTGACCAGTAGAAAGAGCGTATTCAATATGATCTAATTTACGTTTTGCCCTTACCACTTGTACCCCTCTTTATTTCTTTAATTTTTTCAGTTGTTCACCAATAATATCACTTAATTGGAAAGTAGCAGAATCAGCATTTGGTTCATACTGACTGTAATCTTCAGTTACATTATTTTCCTCAAGCGCTTCTTTTATACTTAAAGAAATACGTTTTTCTGCTACATGCACTTCAAGCACTTTCACTTTTACTTCTTGTCCCATTTCCAATACTTCATTTGGATTCTTCACATGACGATTTGCAATTTGAGATACATGCACAAGACCTTCAACGCCCGGTAAAATTTCAACGAATGCACCGAATGTAACAAGACGCTTTACTACTCCTTCACGAATATCTCCAGCTTTTACTTCGCCACCAATATTTTCCCAAGGTCCCGGTTGAGCTGCTTTAATTGATAAAGAAATACGTTGTGTGTCAGCATCAACAGATAATACCTTTACTTTTACCTTTTGACCTTGCTCTAATACTTCAGAAGGTTGCTCTACACGTTCGTGCGAAATTTGTGAAATATGAACTAAACCGTCCACGCCCCCAACGTTAACGAAAGCGCCGAAGTCAGTTAGTCGTTGCACTGTTCCTTCAACAACGTCTCCTTCTTTTAATGAAGAAATCGCTTCTTTCTTCTTAGAATCTAGTTCTAATTCTACTACCGCTTTATGCGAAAGGATTACACGATTTTTTTCGCGGTCTAATTCAACAATTTTCACGGCTAACGTTTTGCCTTTATAGTCAGTAAAATCTTCTACATAATGTACTTCTACAAGTGAAGCCGGGATAAAACCACGAACACCAAGGTCCACAACTAATCCACCATTCACGATATCTTTTACAGTAACATCAAATACATGACCAGAATTAAATTTCTCTTGTAATTCTACCCATGCTTTTTCTGCATCAACAGCACGTTTAGATAATACAAGATCATTCTCTTCTAATTTAATAACCTTTAATTCTAGTGTTTGATCTAATTCTACAACATCGCTTGCTTTTTCAATATGAACGTTAGCTAACTCACTAATTGGAATTACGCCATCTGTTTTGTATCCAACGTTTACAAGCACTTGTTTCTCTTCAACTTTCGTTACAGAACCTGTAACAACGTCACCAACTTGTAATTCTTTTGAATCCATAACTTCTTCATTCATTTTCTCTACCATGGAAATACCTCCCTACAGAATTGACAAAGCATTTTTTATGTATATACGAAATGAAAACAATTGTTTTCATTTGCATGTTTAAGAATTTATCATCACATACTTAAGCTTCATACATTTCACTAGAAAATATATTAAACCTATATAAATAGTATACAGCAAAATCATGTTGAAGAAAGTATGTTTTGAAATATAATAGCTAATATATTCTGACAGTTTTATTCCTCTTTAACTAACTTCTTATAAATCCGGTCATTTGTCAAGGAAAGAGACTCACAATTCACGTATCCTTTACATTTTTATATAAACAAAAAAGAAAGAGGCTACCCCCTTTCTTTATTTCGCAAACACTCCCGAAACAATACCCATAATTTTTTGGACAACTTCTTCAATTGATAAAGAAGTTGTATCTAATTCCAATGCATCATCAGCTTTTTTTAGAGGAGAAACTTCGCGTTCTGAATCTAATTTATCACGCTGAGCAATTTCTTCTTTTAACTGCTCTAAATTAGAATCGAAACCTTTATTCATATTTTCTAAATGTCTTCTTTCTGCTCTTTCTTCAACAGAAGCAAGCATAAAGATCTTCACTTCAGCATCCGGTAACACATGTGTACCAATATCACGACCATCCATTACAACGCCGCCTTTTTCCGCTAACTCTTGTTGACGGCGTACCATTTCTTCACGAACAAGGCGATGTTTCGCCACAATAGATACTCGATTCGTTACCTCAGGTGTACGAATTACTTCAGAAACATCTTGTCCATTTAAAAATACAAGTTGTGTATTTTCTCCTTGCTGAAACTCGATTTTCACATTCTTTACAACTTCCATTAGCTGCTCTTCATTTTCAATATCCACTTTTTGCTCAAGGGCTGCGTATGTAATCGTACGATACATTGCGCCTGTATCAATATAAACGTAAGAAAGCTTCTTCGCTACAACTTTCGCAACTGTACTTTTTCCAGCAGCTGCTGGACCATCTATAGCAATTGAAATTCTTTTATCCATCGTAACACCTCATTTTTTCACTTATAAAACAAAACGAAAAGCAGGTATTCTCCTGCTTCTTCTCATTTGCTTCACGCCATTAAATCCTCAATTATTGTAGCATAATCCTTCATAGAAGAAAATGAAAACTACCTATTCACCTGTAAGATTTTCGTTTTGTTTTTTACCATAACACCTTCATAATAAACAATTTTAGATAAATATTTCACCGATGATTTATGTATAAATAATAATTGTACAACACAAAGACAAATAAATTGTATTATTAATATACGAATAAAAATTCTCTCCATCTTTTTCACCGTAATTGCTCCCTCTTATACTATATTTTTACATTTCATTTTGTTATTTTATACATCGTACATATAGCAGTTCATTTTATTGTCATTTTCGAGGCATACTTTTATACATTTCCATTGTCGAATTTACTCAAAACATGTTATGTTCTAAATGTATTTTTTACTTGAAAGGGGTATAAGCATTGAAAAGAATCCTAGTTTTACACACAGGTGGAACAATTGCAATGGAGGAAGATAAAGAAACTGGGGTCGTACAACCAGGTGAAAAAAATCCTCTTTTAAAATTCATTCCTGATTTAGAAGGCGATGTTGATTTAATCGTTGAAGATGTGTTCCATCTACCATCTCCTCATATGACACCAAGCGAAATGTTACAATTACAAGTCATCATTGATGAAAGAGTAAAACAAGACAACATTCATGGCGTAGTCATTACGCATGGTACGGATACATTAGAAGAAACAGCCTATTTCTTAGATTTAACAGTACAAGCAACTATTCCGATCGTTGTAACAGGTGCAATGCGATCTAGTAATGAATTAGGTGCTGATGGTCTATATAACTTCTTATCAGCTGTAAAAGTCGCTAGCAGTAGTGAAGCCGCAGAAAAAGGTGTTTTAGTCGTATTAAACGACGAAATTCATTGCGCTACAAACGTAACGAAAACACATACAAGCAATGTAGCAACATTCCAAAGTCCACAGTATGGACCAATTGGTATGGTAACAAAGCGCGGCGTTGTATTCCACCATGCTTTAGTACATCATGAAACATATTCAGTAAATAAAATTTCTAAAAATGTAGTCGTTCTAAAAGCGTACGCTGGTATGGACGATACATTGTTAGCAGCAATTGAAAATCTTCCAGTAGACGGGATTGTTATTGAAGCACTTGGACAAGGTAATTTACCTCCAAGAACACTTCCTAGTCTAGAACGATTAATAAACAAAGGAATTCCTGTCGTATTAGTTTCTCGCTGTTTCAACGGCATCGTTCAAGATGTATATTCATATGAAGGTGGCGGCAAACAATTAAAAGATATGGGTATCGTATTCACATACGGTTTAAACGCTCAAAAAGCACGTATTAAATTATTAGTTGCATTAGAGAATACAACTTCTCATGAATCAATCCAAAACATGTTTATGCATGATTAAAAAAGAAGCTGTCGAAGTTTATTTCGACAGCTTCTTTTTACATTTCTCTTGTTGCGATGGTTTGCGCAATTGCATCTCCATGAAATCGACCGTTCTCAATAAATATTTCATTTGCATTATTTCCAGCAGCAATTACACCTGCAATGAAAATATTTGCAGCGTTCGTTTCCATCGTATCCTCTGCATAAATTGGACGTCCTGTCGCTTCATCAATCCGAACACCCATCTTTGTTAAGAAGCTATGATCAGGATGGTAACCAGTCATCGCAAATACAAAATCATTTTGGATTGTATTTACCTCGCCATCAACTGTATACGTTAATGTATGTTCAGTAATTTCTTTCACATGGGCCCCGAAATGCATGTGAATTGTACCATTTCGGACTAACGCCTCAAACTCTGGCAAAATCCACGGCTTTATGCTTGGTGAATACTCACTTCCGCGATATAGTACCGTTACACGCGCACCAGCTTTAACAAGCTCTAACGCGGCATCTACACTCGAGTTTTTCCCACCTATAACCACTACATCTCGATCAAAATAAGGATGTCCTTCTTTAAAATAGTGAGCTACCTTCTTCAATTCCTCACCTGGAACGTTCATATAATTTGGATTGTCATAATATCCAGTTGCTACAACAATATATTTCGCTATATATATTTCTTTACTTCCGTCACGCTTTGTCGTTTCAACCTGAAAAACTTCTCCATCTTTTTGAACTTTCTCCACTCGTTCAAAAGCATTTACACGTACAGATTTACGCTTTACTACTTCACGATAATACGCAAGCGCTTGATTTCGAACAGGCTTACGATTTTCTGTAATAAAAGCTACATCACCAATTTCTAATTTTTCACTAGAAGAGAAAAATGTTTGATGAGTTGGATAATTATAAATCGCATTTACAATGTTTCCTTTTTCAATTACTAACGGATTTATCCCTACCTTTTGCAACGAAATTGCTGCTGCTAATCCGCACGGACCGCCTCCAATTATGATAGCTGTTTCTTTCTGCATACTCGGTTCACTCCTAGTCTTCTACCAATACACTATTTATAAAAACAAGAAAAAACCTACTTACAGCAGTAGGCACCTATCTTTATTGTATTCATTTTTCATATATTTGTCATCTAAACGAAACGTACATCCGATAGACATCTGCTAAAAACTGCTGAAATTTAATACCTTGTTTCCCTAAAACATTTTCAGGATCAATCTTTCTGGCTGGATCAAGTGTTTTATGTGATACGATATCTTTTTTCGGATTCAAGCCGAAGTTTTGACATAAATACGCATGATACCACGTAAAACGGGTATATGCTTCCCAAAAATTAACATCACCGCCATAACAAAGCTCCACTCCAATGGCAGCCTTATTGGCATCATACCCATATAAGTCATTATCTGTCGACACACCATATCGAACATGATAGGCAACTTCACTTATAGGAATAATTTCTAGTATTGTTTTGTCATCTATAAATGTATGTGCCGAAGCTTTCGGTTGTATCTCATTAAAATAATCCCGATTCCCAATCGCATTGCTACCAGGATTCCCCGTATCATGGCTTACAATAAACCTTACTTTAGAAAGAGGAATTCCCGGCCGTGAACTTCCATATCCAATATAGTTACGCTCTATAGGAAACATCGCCATTACTACCAACTCCCGCTTCAGAAGATTACCTTACTTCTTTATATATGTATTCGGTAGCAATGTCCTTATAGCATATTTCTTACGCGAAGAGAAAATCGAAAATATTTGATGTGAACACCATAAATAATAAAATACTTACAGCAACTCCATAAAAACCGTAAAACCAAACACAATCTTCTTTCGTATCTAAACCGAAAAATTTATTTACTGATTGTAATAATGTGCCGCGCTTACTTTGTTTGTTTCTTAACACTTCCACTCGTTCTACAACATCCGCTGGCATCATAAATCTTTGGTCTACTGTCATTTTCATCATTTATCTCTCCTTAAAATCATTTCCGTTTTGTTTATCTAAGGAGATTATAGCACGTCTGTTCGCATAGAACAAGCGTTCTTTTTGTTTTTATTTTATTTTTCGGCAAATCCAGTAAGAATCGTGATTACAAAGGCGATAATCGGTCCTACTACAACCGCACCAAATATTAAAAACAGTAGCCCTTCCCCGAACACCCGAACAATACTTGTCTTTTTGGCTTTCGTCGCTCTTGCAAGTTCTCCCTCTAACCTCTTAACCTTTTCTTCTAATTGTTCTACTCGTTCCATCATTTTATTTTCCATACACAACACCTCACTCTAATACTTCAACAAAAAAACGTGATCCCCTCGAAAGGAATCACGTTTTCTCACAATATAATATTATACCCAACCTCTGAAGCGACTTGCTTCAGCCATTTTACGAACACCGACCATATACGCCGCTAAACGCATGTTCACTTTACGAACTTGTGCTGTTTCATAAATAGAATCAAACGATCTTACCATTACTTTTTCTAAACGTTGTTCTACTTCTTCTTCAGTCCAGTAGTAACCTTGGTTATTTTGTACCCACTCAAAGTAAGATACTGTTACCCCACCAGCACTTGCTAATACGTCTGGAACAAGTAAAATTCCGCGATCTGTTAAAATTTTAGTTGCTTCTAATGTTGTTGGACCATTTGCAGCTTCAACAACGATTTTTGCTTTAATATCATTAGCATTTTCTTCTGTAATTTGGTTCTCAATTGCAGCTGGAACTAAAATGTCGCAATCAAGTTCTAACAATTCTTTGTTTGAAATTGTATTATTAAATAGTTTTGTTACTGTACCGAAGCTATCACGACGGTCTAATAAATAATCAATATCTAATCCGTTTGGATCATGTAATGCGCCGTAAGCATCTGAGATTGCAATAACTTTCGCACCTGCATCATGCATAAATTTAGCTAAGAAGCTACCAGCATTACCGAATCCTTGAACAACAACGCGTGCACCTTTAATATCAATGTCGCGTTTTTTTGCAGCTTCGCGAATACAGATTGTAACACCTTTCGCTGTTGCTGTTTCACGTCCATGTGATCCACCTAATACAAGTGGCTTACCTGTAATAAATCCTGGTGAATTAAATTCGTCAATACGGCTATACTCATCCATCATCCATGCCATAATTTGAGAGTTTGTGAATACATCTGGAGCTGGAATATCTTTCGTCGGTCCTACGATTTGGCTAATTGCTCGTACATAACCGCGGCTTAATCTTTCTAACTCACGGAATGACATTTCACGCGGGTCACAGATAATTCCACCTTTACCTCCGCCATATGGTAAATCAACAATACCACATTTTAAACTCATCCAAATTGAAAGTGCTTTCACTTCATTTTCTGTTACATTCGGATGGAAGCGAATTCCACCTTTCGTTGGACCAACAGCATCATTATGTTGTGCACGATATCCTGTAAATATTTTAACAGTCCCGTCATCCATACGAACTGGTATTTTCACTGTCATCATACGAATTGGCTCTTTTAATAATTCATATACTTCGTTTGGATAACCCAATTTTTCTAACGCTTCACTAATAACAATTTGTGTTGAATTCAATAGTTCAAAATGTTGTTCCCTTTGTTGTTGTGTTTTTGTTTGAGTTCCCTTTTCGGCTACCATAGTAAGTAAACCCCCTGTAATTTCACTTGTTTAGTAAACCTTCATTGCCTAGTATACACCGTTAAATTTGGAATGCAATAGAAAACGCTAACAAATATATACAAAGTATTTTCTTTTGCAAGCGTTTTCACTATCATTATAGTCCTTTTATTGCTTTTAGAAAAGTAAAATACTTAAATATTTAAATATTTTTTATTTCACTTAAATACAGCACTTTAAAAAGATACATTTAAGTAAAATAAAAAACAAAACCTTAGCTATGTTATATTAGCTAAGGTTTTGTTTTTTCACAAAGTAATTGTGTATTTGTTCAATTGCTTGAGAAGCCATTAATTCTTTACCATACTCCATTAGACGATAAATAGTTGCTGTAGACGGATTACCATATTCCGCTAAAATAGCTATAAAATCTGCCTTCAGTAATTGTATTTGCTCCTCTTCTTCCATCCAAAGATAGAAACGCCCATCCCACGTATATAATTTTCCGCCAGTTACATCAAGGTTATATAAACGATTCGACAGGTTAATTACGTCATCTAGTGTAGCAAACTCATAAAGGATATGCTCGCTTTCATCTAGAGTCACTTGCATTTCAATAAACTCGTCACGGAACTCATCATCTGTATCCGCTTCTTGATGTTCTTTCGTTACAATTACGACCATTCCTTGCGCTTGTAGAGAAAATACTTCAACTGCAATCGGGCCATCCGCTTCAAATCCCAATTCTTTATTTGCTTCTTGCATCATATCACGAAATAATTGCTGTACTTTCGGTGCATTTCTCCACAAATCTTCTTTCGTTAATCCTCGTTCAGATAAATCATCAAATGTTAAGAAAATTTTTATCTTATTGTAATTTAATCGTTCCAGCCTCATCTCATACCCTCCCTACGCAACCAATGAATATAATTTTTATTATATGAAATAGAAAATAGATGGTTCTTTTCGAACAACTATTCTAAAATTTTTAACCAATCATCCCATTCTTCTTTCGTATCACCAATTAGGCTTGTTTGAATGTTCAACTGATCTCCAGCACCTATTTCTCCTATAACCCCAACAGAAAGGTTTTCACTTTTTTCTTGCAACAAATTCAAGTAGCTCATTGCGTTCTTCAGTTCTCGTCCGTCATCAAAAGAGATTACTACATATTTAGGTCTTATTTGCTCAACAGCTAACGTAATACTATCTTCCGCTAAGCTTGCCCTAATATATATCACCTCATATCCTTTTAATCGTAAATACGTTGAGAAAATAAACCCTTTCAACATATTACTTTCTAACACAACAACTTTTTGTATAGAAGAAAACGATGATGCATTATGATATACCATCCCTAGACGCGTTTGTAAAAATGATAAGACATATTGGAATTGCACCATTGTAACTTCATTATTATTTTTTAACGTTAACAATTTATTTGACACTTGAAGAACAATACTTGTGATAACTTTTTCTGTTGCATAAATACTAAAAGCCTCGTTTAACAATGCAGAAGTTGTAATTTCATCAAATTTTAACAAAGCTTGTAGTAAATCGTCCACTAAAACAACTTCTCTATCGTAATGTATTTCATTTCGAACACTATTCTGCAAACGATTCCCTTCTAATAATTGAACTGCTTGTCCAATCATCATGCCGGAAGAAACCTTGTCCATTAACCATTTCAAAATTTGAATATGCTCTTCTGTATATAATCGATGCCCCGCATGATTCCGCTTTGGGGCAATCATTTGATATCTTCTTTCCCATGCACGAAGCGTACTTGGTTGAACTCCAATTATTTTCGAAACAGCTTTTATGTTATATTTTCCGTTTAGAGTTGGCATCATTTCCCTCCGCATAACGTAATAATATGTGTTTGAGCAGGTGCTCGGAAGCGAAGTGGAATCAACGTTGTTCCATACCCATTACTAACAAAAAGAGTTATATTTGAATGCTTATATACGCCACCTTTTAAATATTTTTTAGATGGGAATAATCGAATCTGCCCTCCATGTGTATGTCCACTTAGCACAAGTGAAATTTGTTCTTTTCCAGACATTTTATTTATTATATCAGGGTTGTGGCTAATTAATATGCGAAAACCATCTTCTTTACAATCAGCCAACGCTAAATCTAAACGATCACGTTCCAAACCAACATCATCTACACCGAGTAAACAAATTTTCTCTCCTAATTCAGACTCAAATACAACTCTTGTATTATCTAAAACTTTAACATTATTTTCCAAAAACAAAGCATCTAATTCATGATATTCAATTTCATAATCATTATTTCCCCATACGAAATATACAGGAGCTATCGCTCTTAGCTTTTGTATATTTGCAGAGATTTTCGAGAAAGGGACACCTTTTTCCGCTAAATCACCACCAATAATTACAAGATCAACTCTTCCTTTTACTTGTTCAATTAACGAATTCGAAATGACCCTTCTATGAATATCAGATATAAAAAATACATTTACTTTTTGAAAACTTTTCGGAAATTCTTCAAATATTAAAGTATGTTCTAGCACCGTATCACGCATTGCTTCTGTATACATTACAAGAAGCATTATAATACCAATACAAACGAGAGTACTTAATAAGATAATCCATATCATATATTTTTACTCCCCTCCTCATAAAGATAATCCTCAGTTTTTATAGTAAGTATTTTACTAACTTTCTCGCTTTGTGGACTTATCTTTTATCGGAATTTTTAATTCTTGACCTACATTCACTTCATCTTTTTGTAAATCATTATACTTTTTAATCACTTCGATCCCAGTTTCATCTGAAAAATATTGCTTCGCTATACTTTCTAAAGTTTCTCCCTCTTTCACCGTATGCGTGACGACTTTCTCAGATGATGCCTCGGACTCAGATTTAGCTGAATCAAAAAAAATGACCTCAAATGCACTTTTTCCATCGTTATTACTATCACTTTTCACCTGAATATATTTATCTGTATACCATAAGATACTAATTGGTAGTAATATGAATAAAAATGTTAAAACTCGAACGAAAATATGATTCATTTTAAACTTTTGTTTTTTTTCTTTATTTCTATGAATTTCACTACGCGGCGGTAAACCTTCTTTTTCTTCCACTCGCTCAACTTCTAATTCCTCTTCAAAATCAGGAATTCGTTTCCTCATGTTGTTCACCACCACCTTCCATTTATTTTCTTAATTGGAGTCCCATTATAAAATCAACAAGAAAGTGTGCAAAGATTGTTATAAACAAATTTCCTGTCCATTCAAATACGTAACCAAAGACAAAACTAATGAAACAGACGAAACAAAACAAAAATGGCTTTTTTATATACCGAATATGTAATACTGCAAATACAAAACTCGCTATTACAATTCCAAAGTGCGTCTGCACTACACCTCTAAATAAAAATTCTTCTGCAAAGCCGATAATGAACGTAATAACGAGTAGATGCATAACTGACATCCCTTGAAACATCCTATCGTTAATACCACCATCATCAAACCAAGACTCTGGAAACACCCGCATTGCAACATAATCTAATAACACAATACCAATTGCTAACAAGCCACCTATTATAAGTATAGACACCGGTTCCCATTTCCACAGACTATACACCGATTTTATATCTCGGAATAGTATATATGCTAGTAAACAACCGATACCAATAATAATGAACTGTGTGATATACAGATTCAGCCTTATTTCTTTCGGACTCATATCTTCAATATTATGCCTTTGAATGTTCATCATTCCCCCATCTTTTCTAGACCGAAAAGCTTTTGTAACTCTGTTTCCCAATTATAGTCGAAATCCGATTGTTGCGCTTGTCTTTTTTTATAATCTGTTTTTGTAATATGACAATAGTCGCAGCAATTCTTTAACTCGCCCTCTTTTCTGTAACCGAACTGTTGCAATAAATATTCACGTCTACATCCTTTCACTTGTATCCATGATTTCATGTTTTCTAGCTCACTATATTTATTACGTAGCCTTATTTCTACTTCAGCTATTAATCTGTTCATAATTTCATCTGACAAGCTCTCTAATTTTAATTTTCTCTGTTGTATGATTCCAAGCTGTTCAAGATGATAGCGGATGAAACGCCAATATTGTTCATTAAATCTTGCTGCATTATAACAAATTTCTTCTACCTCTTCTATTGGTAATTCTTTCGTTTGAAACATTCTTTCCTGTAGTAAAGAAAATAAAAATTGTATTTGTGACTGGCTTGGCAATTCATCTTCAATTATTGAAATTGGTAAATCGTGATCTAACGGACTACATAGTAAAATAGCTATACTTGGTTCACCATCTCTTCCAGCTCTTCCGATTTCTTGTAAATAAGAAGCTATATTAGTCGGATAGTGAAAATGAATAATATATCTCGTGTTCGATTTATTTACTCCCATACCAAAAGCACTTGTACATATTACAAGCTGCAATTGGTCATTCATAAACTGCTGTTGAATTAACATACGCTCTTCATGTTCCATACCACCATGATAGAAAGCGACACCAGTCACGCCTTTTCCTCTTAAATATTCCGTTAAACGTTCTGTCCACGCTCTGCTTGAACAATATACAATCCCCGGCCCTTGTAAATACATCACCTGGTCCAAAAGCGCCTCTTTCTTCTCTTCTATCGTCTCTACAAATTGTACTTCCATTGCTATATTTGGACGATCAATAGAATATACATGCTGCGTCACATTCTCCAAATTCAAACTCTCTGCTATATCTCGGAGTACATCTTTCGTCGCTGTTGCAGTTAATGCTAGCACCGTAGGAGACCCGATATTCTTAATAACTACATTTAGTTTTTTATAATCTGGTCTAAAATCATAACCCCATTGCGAAATACAATGAGCTTCATCCACAACAAATAATGAAATATGAACTTTCTTCAATTCTCTTATTAACAATTCCGACTGCAACATCTCTGGTGAAACAAAAATAAATTTATAAGAAGCTAATCTTTTCATCGCTTCTCTTTTTTCCTGTAATGTCCGAAAACTATTAAATGCTATCACTCGGTTTTTCACAACATATTTTAATTGTGTAACCTGATCTTCCATCAAAGATAATAATGGTGATACAACAAGTACTGTCCCTTCTTGCATAAGCCCTGGAAGTTGATAGCACATAGACTTCCCTCTTCCGGTCGGAAGCATCGCTATAACATCTTTTCCTTCCAATAAATCTGTAATGACTCCTTTTTGACCTGGACGAAATTCAGAATATCCAAACCACCTATATAAATATTCCTCAAGTTTCATTTATACCCTCCATCCGCGCCAATACAAGACGAACTTCAAAATAAGAGATATCCTCTCCAACCGCTTGTTTCAACTCACGCAGCTTACGTGTTTGTAATGCATCAATTACTTCTGTTACTTTATCTATTTTGTCTTTTTCCATAAACATTTCAATTGAAAAATCTCTTTCTCGCAAAGCAATTTCAACAAAATGATCTTCTATCGTTGCAACCTTTAGATTTCTAATTGTCGCTATTTCTTCTAATGAGCGCCCTTGCCTCCAAAAATTATATGTTTTTTTCGTTGATAAACTAAATAATTCAGCTCTCTCATTTGGGTAAGAGATAATCTCAGATAATAACGGAAATTCATTTTCATAATCGCGAACTTCTTGTATAAGGAAATGAATTGTACCCCAAAATAAAAAGTACACCCTGAAAACATCTCGTTTCGTAATTTCTGCTAACTGCTGCAAAGTACAACCGATACGTTCATATCCTGTTAATCTATATGTTACAATCGTTGCTTCTACCACATCACATTTCCTTAAAAGAGTATATATTTCTTTCCATAATCTTTTTGCCAATTCACTACGCCTATACGGCATACCTGTTAAAAAGCGTTTCACCCAAACCATTATTTCTGTATCTTGTTGAATAGGAATAAACTTCGTATTATTCTGTTGTAAATTAGATATAGTTTGAATAATTAAGGATAATCTTTTCCAAAATGTTTCACCTAATTCACCATAGTGCAAACCATGTAAATGCGCTGGAAAAGCATACCCTTCCTCCCATGTATGTAACTGCATTTTACCTTTAGGTGTTAACAAATATGTATTTTCATGTATCTCTTGAATCAAATCTGCTTGCAACAACTTTGCAACTTCACGATCATATTCAGCTCTATTTAGCAATTTATATATTCCAAACAAAAAAGAAATTCGGAACATATTTCCATCTTGTAACGTTTGCGAAGAACGTTTTCCCTTTAATAAATAATAAATAGAAGAAACGGTCCTTTCACCATTCAATTGTTTTAAACAATACAATACAGTATATTGTAGTTGCATTACCGCTTCCACCTTTCAATCTAACTTAGTTACTCATTAAACTTATCATATTGGTAATATGTACTTGTATATATTCTATTGTACCAAACGAAATAACATTTACGTATTTTGAAAATCTTATGACATAATGCAGAAATTAGTTGACACTCTAATTGATAAGGATTATCATTATAATTTTATGTTGAAAAGTTTTAAAAACCGTTTTACAATAAGGTTATAATTTTTATGGCGAGCTTTTCACATACATATTATCAGGAGGGAAAAAAGATGGCAAAATATACAATCGTTGATAAAGATACTTGTATCGCATGTGGTGCTTGTGGCGCTGCTGCACCAGACATTTATGACTATGATGATGAAGGTATTGCATTCGTAACTTTAGACGATAACCAAGGTATCGTTGAAATTCCAGATGTATTACTTGAAGATATGATGGATGCATTCGAAGGTTGTCCAACTGACTCAATTAAAGTTGCTGACGAATCATTCGACGGCGATGCTTTAAAATTCGAATAGTCTTTTATTAACTTCAAAAAATACCCCTCATTCCTTTGAGGGGTATTTTTTGTTTTCTATTTTCATTCTCCTTATAAAAAACCATTAGTAGTTACATACTACTAATGGTTTTATTTTATATTTTATGCATTTTTCATTTTTGCAAACACCCATACTTTCAGGCGTGAGAATAACGCTACAAATACAATTGTCACAACAATTCCTTTAATCAAATTAAATGGTAAGATTGCCGTTACAACCGTTGTTTTTATCGCTTCGCTAGACATAGCTGGTGAATTTAAAAACCAAGTGTAAGCTGGGAATATGATGATGTAATTTAATACGCTCATAATAAGAGCCATTGTAATTGTCCCTAGCATTAATCCTGTCGTTAAACTCTTAACAGTACGATACTTCCTAAATAAGAAAGCTGCTGGTCCAATAAATAAACATCCTGCAATAAAGTTAGCAATTTCTCCAACTGGTACTCCCGTTAAACTCCCTTGAATCCCGTAATGTAAAATATTCTTTATCGCTTCTACAATTATCCCTGCAGCTGGTCCGAAAATAATTGCAGCAATTAGAGCTGGTACATCACTAAAATCAATTTTTAAAAATGGCGGAAGCCCTGGGAATGGGAAATCCAACATCATCAGTAAATATGCAATACTACTTAGCATCGCTACACTCACCATCTGCACTACACTGTTTTTTTGTTTCATCTTTCTCTCTCCTTTTCCATCGATCATCTCATGGAAAGTGGAAAGGTTCTGCTATGCCTACTTTTTCATAGAACGAAAAAACCCTTTGTGTTTTACACAAAGGGAGAATTTAAGGCACATCAAACAGACGTTCAAATACTTATCTTTTTTGAACGCTTGAACCTCCATCTTCTCCCATCCAGACTGTACTGTCGGCTTTGGAATCACACCAAATCCTGCCTTAACGGCTCGCGGGCTTAGAACAAAATCACATATAGTTCATCACCGCCGGTCGGGATTTTCACCCTGCCCCGAAGATAGACCGATATTCTATTTTCCACTTCATTATACAACAACATGATCGTATTGTGAACAAAAAAAGTGTAACTTATTAAAAATAAGTTATTAATTTTACATAACCAAAATCATACATTATATTTTACAATACACCCCATATTTTTTAGTATTCGGCATTTCTCCTATGAATCCCCTAGTCATATATAATTAAAAGTGATAAGATGTTGAATTGTTAAGATAAGAACATTTTCTGGATTATGGAGGAAATGTCATGAAGAAAGAAAAGAGACACTCTATTCGAGAAACAATGAAAAAAAACTTAAGGAAAGAATACTTTTACTTAAAAAAAGAATTACTTTTCTACTGTCCAATTGATTTAGGCACATTTTCAAGTGAGACATACTATGCTGCTTTCGATGAAGATGGCATCAGTATTTATCAGTATGATAAAAAGACAGAAAGTAAATTAAAATTATGTGAGCGCCATCCATGGAAGAATTGGAATAAAGTGAAGGTTGATCATTATTTGACAACTTCACAATTTATTTTTCAAGGTGAGCGAAACTGGATATTATCCCTTTTCCAAAAAGGAAAAGAAGCTCAAAAAATAATCGAAGAGCATACATCTTTACAAACTGAAGTTGTTTCCCGCTCTTTCTTAAAAAAACTTCCAGGCTTCCGTTCTAATACACCGTTGAATAAATACATCGGCAGCATTTGCTACACTGCACTCATTGCATTTTTATTAAAATGGATGATTCCATTTCAAGCACCACAAATCGCCCTGTACTCTATTTCAATCGGTTGTATGCTTCTTGGTTTACTTTGTTTGACAATTGGTTTAATTGAACCGACTATTGTACTATTTCGAACAAACGAAAAAACAAGAACGAAAGTATTTTACTTATATAGCTACTTAGCTATTTCTGGATTTATATGTGTCTTTATTTTTTGGTAAAAAAGAGCTAGTGTTAAACTAGCTCTTTTTTTACTTTACATATAATTGTTGATTTGGATAAATCAACTCTTGTTGCAACCCATTTTTTTCTTGAATTTCCTTAACGGACATTCTAAATTTCCGTGCAATGCTAACTAGAGTATCACCTTTTTGGACAACGTATAACGATGAAGAAACTGTTTCATTTCTTTGTTCATGTAAAACAAGCAATGGATTCATCGCATTCTTTTTTGCCATCGTCCATTTTCCTTGATGAACTTCTAAATGTAAGTGTGCACCTCGGGATTCTCCTGTATTCCCTACTTCTCCAATTATTTCTCCCTTTGAAATATAATCCCCTTGAACTACATATCTCTTATTTAAATGTGCATACACAGCCTCATATTCTCCATGTTTAATAAATATAACGTTTCCATAACTACTTGAATAATAAGACTTTGTTACCTTCCCTTCTTGAATAGCTGACACAGGCGTGCCGATCGGTGCTGCTATATCTATACCGTAGTGTTTTCCGTGCCTTGTCCCAAAATAATCACTTATCTGTCCTTCAACAGGCCATGCCCATTGATTTCCCTCTGCGTACACATGTAATTGAGATAAAAACAGTACTGTCAATAACATGACGCCGTATTTTAAAGCTTTCATATACATCCTCCGTTTTCTAATTACCACCATACCTTCTCTATTTTGGTATATTACAGAAAAAAGTATACAAAAAAAGAAAGTGAATCACTCCACTTCCTTCTCTTTCTTATCACGAAAAACGATTGCACTGCGATTATACTCTACATCTTTTACTTGTAATCGAGCGTTTATTACTCTAGCTACTGCAAATAAATAATCAGATAATCTATTTACATACTTTAGAACAACTTCATTTATTTCTCCTTCTTTTTGCAAGGACACGATACATCGTTCTGCTCGCCTTACAACTGTACGTGCAATATGAATAGCAGCTGCCGGCTCGCTTCCACCTGGTAAAATAAAGCGCTCTAGCGGCGGTGCTTCTTCTATATACGAATCAATTCTACTTTCTATTTTTTCGACCATTTCAATTTTTACTTTATAAGGAATTTTCTCGCCTACTATCGCCAAGTCTCCCCCGCAATCAAATAGTTCATGTTGAATCGTTTCAAGTTCATTGTAAACATCTCCGAAAGACCTGCCTTGTAGTTTCGTCATCGCATATCCAATATGAGAATTCGCCTCATCTATCGTGCCATATGCTTCCACTCGGATATTATCTTTATCCACTCTGCCACCTATTACACTTGTTGTTCCTTTATCTCCTGTTTTTGTATATAATTTCATCGCTTTACGACACCCCTCTCATTATTCTTCATTCGACTAAGTTAGAAAAAAAGTTCTACTATTATTTATTTAATTGATTTTACAAAAAAATAAAAAACAGTAGAACTTTATTCATTATCAACTTTAAAAACGCATATCTAAATTATACGATTCGGTAAATAGACAGAGAATGTAGTTCCCTCTCCAACAACACTTGAAACAGCAATTTTCCCATCATGGCCTTGCACAATATTTTTTGCAATCGCAAGCCCGAGTCCTGTTCCACCTTTTTTTCCACGTGTTCTTGCTTTATCAGCTTTATAGAAACGATCAAATAAAAATGGAATATCTTCTTCTGGAATACCGACGCCTGAATCTTGCACTTCAAAAATAAGACCATTATTTTTCGTATCAATTACAAGCGTTACATGTCCGCCTGCGTTCGTATGACGTATTGCGTTATCAATTAAATTCGTCAATACTTGTTCCATACGATCTGCATCAAACGGGTACTGCTCAATTGAATCTTTGAAATCAACTGTTAACGCGACTTCTTTATCCTTCGCAATCCCTTGGAATTTACGACCTATTTTTTCAACAAAAGGATGAATATCAACTTCACCTATATGTAACTCTACATTACCACTTTCCATGCGCGCTAAATCTAATAATTCATTTACAAGTTTACCTAAACGAACGGATTCATCATAAATGATTTGAACAAACTCATTAATTTCTTCTTTCGTTTGCACAATATCATCTAAAATTGCTTCACTATACCCTTGAAGCATGACCATCGGTGTACGAAGTTCATGTGATACGTTCGCAATAAAGTCTTGACGCATCTTCTCAAGACGGCGTTCTTCCGTCATATCACGCAATACAGCTACAGCCCCGCGAATTTTCGTTTGATTGTAAAGCGGTGTCATAAGGACCACATAGTTACCTTTTTGTAAATTAATTTCAACCACTTGTTGTTGTTCGCTTTCTACAACGAGATGGAATAGTTCAACAAGTTCAGAAGGCAGTTTTTTACTGAGCTCTATCTCTTTTTCTTCTTGCCAAACTTGTAAGAAATGTTCAGCCGGCGGATTGATTACAACGACTTCACCTTCTTGATTTAATGTAATAACCCCATCTGCCATACTACTTAATATACTAGCTAACTGTTCTTTCTCTTGCTGCAGGGCATTCATATTAAACTTCAACTGTTTCCCCATTTGATTTAAGGCCGTTGCAAGCTCACCAATCTCGTCCTGAGATACCATAGGAGCTTTCGCATCAAACTTCCCACGCGACACCTCAAAAGCAACCTCACGCATTTTACGAAGTGGTGCTGTAATTCGAGTAGATAAGAAGAATGCAAAGAAAGTTGTTAATATAATCGCAATCCCTGCTGATAAGAATATAAAATCAGTCGTTCTTTCCATACCTTGTATCGGCACTTGTAAAGATTCGTATACAAACACTGCACTTTCATTTTTTGACTGTACTGGTTTTCCGACAATCATAATATCATTTTCAGTATTTTTATTCTTTCTACTATTAGAAGCTTTTCTAATGTTATTCTTAATTTCTTTTTTGTCTGTAAACACAGCCGCTAATTCTTTATCTTCTTTTAAGTCATCCATTGTAAGAGTGACTAATCCTTCTTGTTTCGGTGAAGAAGAGATTTCTTTACCATCTTCTACAATAATGATCCTTGAAAGTGGGTCAGAGAATTTGTACGCGATATTCTCAATCGTTTTGACATCGGCACCTTCTTCAATTAACTCTGAAACACTTGTTGCGACTTTTTGAAGCCTAGTTTCACTCATATCCACATAATACGTTCTAAAAAACTGCGAAAGTAAAATCGCAACAAATCCAAGCACGAACGAAACGAGAAGTAATATGGTCATCCATAACTTCCCTACTACACTTCTCCAAAGCATCAGTCGTTCACAACCTCAAACTTATAACCTACGCCCCAAACGGTAACAATCATCTTCGCAGCATCTGGTGATTTTTTGCTTAACTTCTCACGTAAACGCTTTACATGCGTATCAACTGTGCGTAAATCTCCGAAGAATTCATATTGCCATACTTCTTTTAACAATTGCTCACGATCGAATACTTTATCAGGCGCTTTCGCTAAGAATAATAGTAATTCGTACTCTTTCGGTGTTAAATTCACTTCATTACCATCTGCTGTAACACGGTGTGCGTCATTATCAATTGTTAAATGAGGGAACACAGTAACATCTTTTGTCGTTGTATCTTGTGTAAAGAATGTTGTTGGTACAGAACGGCGTAAGACCGCTTTCACACGAAGCACTACTTCACGTGGGCTAAATGGTTTCACAATATAATCATCAGTTCCTACCTCAAACCCTTGTACTCGATTTACTTCTTCACCTTTTGCTGTCAACATAATAATTGGCGTTGCTTTCTTCTCACGAACCCCTTTACATACTTCAATACCATCTTTACCAGGCATCATAAGATCTAATAGGATTAAATCATAATCATTTTGCAGTGCCATTTCTAAAGCTGTATCACCATTGTCTGCTTCTTCAATTGTGTATTGTTCTCTTTCTAAATACATTTTCAACAAACGACGAATACGATCCTCATCGTCTACAATTAAAATTCTTGATTCATTTTCCATTTCTACCCGTTGCGTACTTTTACCACAACGGTTCACACCTACCCTTCTATACTATTATGTTGCGCTATTCTCGTTTATTTAAGCAATCCTCTAAATGTTTCACTTTCCATACTATGCTTCACAAGAATAATAAAGTTTGTTCAATTTTTTTCCAAAACTATGTATTTTTTTTGAACAGTATATAATGTCCTCGACATCATTTTACAAAATCAACGGCTACTTTGTCATGTTTTTCTCAAAAAAGAAGAAAAGTTGACAAAAATAAAATAGGAAAGTGACATACACTCTCCTATTTTATTTCTCTATGCGTATGAATGTAAACCCGCGATAATTAAGTTTACTACAATAAAGTTAAACATAATGATTGCAAAACCAATTACCGCTAACCACGCTGACTTCTCTCCGTGCCATCCTTTTGATAAACGTAAATGTAATACCGCAGCATAAAAGAGCCAAGTAATAAGCGCCCAAACCTCTTTCGGATCCCATCCCCAAAAGCGTGTCCATGCTATTTGAGCCCAAATCATGGCGAAAATTAATGCACCTAACGTGAAAACTGGGAATCCAATTGCAATAGAACGATATCCTATTTCATCTAACAAATCACTATTCGTATTCTTTACTAACGGCTGAAGCGCCGCGGATACTCGTTTACGTAAAATTAGCCTTAATACGATATAGAGTAACGTTCCAACTAACACTGACCAAATTACAGTATTTAATTTTTTCGCATTTACAATCGCTGGAACTTCAACTGTCGGTTCTAATTTATTTTCTGTCAGCAACTTCCCTTCATGCGGTCCAACTAAAGCCGGAAGATTGTATTTCATTTCCACTTGTTGTTCATTTTTATCAATCCATTGAAACTTTGCTTCATATTTCATACTAGAAAATACCGTTGTCACTCCAATAAATCCAACTGTACAAACAAGCGTGAACACGACCGTTTCTAACCAAAATGTACGTTTGCTTCTCGTTGATTGATCTACATTTTTCAATAAATACATAACGCCCGTAATAAAACTAATCGCTAAGATCGCTTGTCCTGCTGCTGCAGTCGTCACGTGAATGTGTAACCAATTACTTTTTAAAGATGGAATAAGCGGTGATATTTCCCTCGGAAACATACTCGCGTAGGCAATTAATAAAAGCGCAACTGGTAATGCAAAGAGCCCAATTATACTTACGCGGTACATAAAATACATGACAATAAATGCTCCGACAAGCATCATGCCGAAAAACGTACCGAACTCAAAAAAGTTACTAACCGGTGCATGTCCTGATGCAATCCATCTTGTAACAAAATATACTGTTTGTGCAATAAACCCTAAAATTGTAATCGTTATTCCTACATTTGCCCATTTATGACCCTTTTCTTTAATTGCTCCTCCGAAAAATAGAGTTGCAATTAAATATAAAATAAATGCGGTAAAGAGAAAGTTACTACTTATTTGCACCATATCGTTTCCCCACCTTAACTAATTTTTTTATCCACTACTTTATCGCTTGGTTGCGGAATTGCTGTACCTTCTAGTACTCTTTCAATATCTTTCTTTAAACCAAACCAATTTTTATTCGTATGTCCTGCAATCCACCATTCATCATTAACGCGTTGTATCCAAATACGGCGATGATTCCAATACATTCCTTGAATGACACCAACCATAAATATAAATCCTCCAATACCGAGAATCCAAAGCGTTAAATCTTTCCTTACAGTAAGCGCTGTTGCATTTTGCATTTCCACACCTGCAAAGGACATTTTATATTTGTTATTTCCATCAGGTTCTATATTTTGCTGAATACCAACAAAACTCACTTCACCATCTGGTGTTTCAGGTGTAAACATTTTAAATACAAATGCAGGGTTGTTTGGTAATTTCGTTTTTGTGTTTGGTCTTCCATTCTCATCAAAATAAAAATCAGGGAAGTAGCTTAATAGTTCTAAAGAATAACCATTTCCTAAATCATATTTTTCATTAGGATCCGTTAAATCAACTTTAATCGGTCCCCACTTTTGATTATTTTCTTTATTTTGCAAATTAAAGGACATACTTTTAAATTCATTTTCTTTATAATCCAATTGATAAACGGCGAACTGATCAAATTTCAGCGGTTCATTTACTCGAATTTCAGCTTCTTTTACTTTTTCCAATTTCGGTTTTTGTCCTGCTATATTTTCACCTACTGCTTTATACAATACAGCATTCGTTTGGAAGTTTTTCGCAATCATTTTATCGCCTACACGATCAATTGCTTCATCAAAAACTTCTTTATCCTTACTTTTATCATAAACTTCCTTTATAAACTTCTCGTTTTTTAAATAGTATTGCCCATCCGTTCCAGGTATTTCTTTCGTTTCACCGTCACGTAACCAAAGCGCTTCGTCTACGTACATACTTGGTAAAAAACGAAGCATCGCACCGAATAAAAAGATAATAAGACCGATATGATTCACATATGGACCCCAGCGTGAAAACCGTCCCTTTTCGGCTAAAATGTTTCTATCTTCCACTTTCACATTATAATTCGTTTTCTTTAAATTCATTTGGACTCGTTCCAAATCACCATCTTGCGGTGTACCAGTGCCGTATAACCTCTGTCTCTTTAAAAAGCTAGGGTGTCTTTTAACCCCTTGTTTTTTTAAAGCTTTATAAAGTGGAATGACACGATCTAAACTACATATCACAAGTGAAATACCGATAGAAGCAATCAAAATCATATACCACCATGAACCGTATAAATTATTAAATCCTAATTGATAGTATAATTGTCCTAAAAACCCATATTCTTGTTTATAATATTCAGCTGGTGCAATTCCTGGAGTTATGTACATTTCTTGCGGAAAAATAGTTCCTATCGCTGATGCCGCTAAAGTGATTACGATTAGCCATACACCCACTTTTACAGAAGAAAAAAAGCTCCAAATTTTATCGACTATCGTTTTTGTTTGCGTGAGAGATCTCCGAGCACTCCCCTCATAGCGCATATCCAATAGTTTTATATTTTCATTGCTTTCAAATGGTTTCCCACAAGCTTCACAAAAAACGGTTCCTATCGGATTCACATGTCCACATTCACATTTAATTTCTTTCAACACTCTCACCGCCCCTGTATCCATATGTACTATTGTATATTCTAGCCCCAAGTTACCGCAATACTCAGAATTTTTAAACCAGAGGCACTATAGACACGCACCTCTTATGTAAAGGCTTTCTTTATTACGGAGTAATTTTCTTTAAATATCCTTCTAACTGTTCTTTCGTTTGTTCACCTATAATTTGCTCCACTACTTTTCCATCTTTATCAATCAAGAAGCTTGTCGGTAATGGTCCTACTCCGTATGTCCCTATGATTTTTGTTCCTTTATCAATGGCAACTGGGAATTTCAAATCATATTGTTTCACAAAGTTCTTAACAGCAATTTCTGTTTCATCTGCATCTAATGCAATAATTTCAACGCCTTTTTCTTTATACTCTGGATATAGTTCATTCATATAAGGCATTTCTTTCTCACAAGGTTTACACCACGTACCCCAAAAGTTTAAAAATACACCTTTTCCCTTTAAATCTTTTAGTTCAATTTTCTTTCCTTCTAAATCCGTCACAACAAAGTTAGGCGCTTCTTTTCCAATTTGCATTTTCTCTTTATCAGCAAAGAATCCTTGATAAAGTGTAAATCCTACAGCACCGCTTAAAATGAGCAGAATGATAACGCGAAATAATAAGCGATTTTTCTTCATATTGTTTCCCCTCTCTTCGACGAGTGATGAATATATGTATTTTTAATAAATCACCAGCGGAACATTCCACTGGTGAAAGTTTCACAATATCGATTAACGAGGCTTTGTAGAAGCCAATGCACGTAATTGTTTCACCTCATGTGGTGTCAATTCTCTTGCATCACCAGGTCGCAAGCTACCCACTTCTAAAAAGGCGTAGCGTTCACGCTTTAGTTTCACTACTTTACAGTCTAAAGCTTCAAACATACGACGTACTTGACGGTTACGTCCTTCATGAATTGTTAGTTGTACAATCGCCATTTCTTTACGCTTGTCCCAAGAAATAATCTTCACACGCGCTGGTGCTGTTTTCCCGTCTTCTAACATCACACCACGTTCTAACATGCGGATTTTTTCACCTGTTAGAGGCCCTTTTATTTTTGCAACATATGTTTTTTCAACTTTATATCTAGGGTGCATTAATACGTTTGCGAAGTCCCCATCGTTTGTCATTAATAATACGCCAGACGTATCATAATCTAAACGTCCGATTGGGAATAAACGTTGTGTAATTTCTAGGAAAAAGTCTGTTACAACACTTCTTCCTTTATCATCTGATACACTTGAAATTACGCCAGTTGGTTTATATAGTAAAAAATAAACAGGTTCTTCTTTTTCAAGAGGGATGTTATTTACTTCTACTTTATCTTGAGGAGTTACTTTCGTTCCTAACTCCTTCACTATTTTTCCGTTAACTTTCACTTTTCCTTGCTGAATTAATTCCTCAGCCTTTCTTCTCGATGCAATACCTGCTTGCGCAATCACTTTTTGTAATCGTTCCATTTCTTTTTTTCACCTCGAATTTATCTTACCTTACATTAGAAAGACTTGGCAACCGCATACACTTGACGGCTTTTCGCTTCATCTTACTTAAACAACATAGCGATGATAATAAACATATAAAGGTCAAACCATGTTTTTACCTTTTATTATTGTCCATATTTTTCATATTGCTCACAATAAAAGTTCATTATTTTGTCAAAAATACCGCATAAAAAAACCACTATTAAGCAACACCTTAATAGTGGTCGTATACGTATTATAAGCGAAATAGCATAAAAAATGAATAGTATTACTTAAACATTAAAGAAACAAACACAATCGAACAAATAATTCCGATTAAATCGGCAAAAAGTCCTACTTTTAATGCATCTCCCATTTTTCTAATTCCAACAGCTCCGAAGTATACTGTTAAAATATAAAAAGTCGTATCTGTA
Organism: Bacillus sp. TE9106W; assembly: GCF_054062215.1. NCBI lineage: Bacteria > Bacillati > Bacillota > Bacilli > Caryophanales > Bacillaceae > Bacillus > Bacillus sp. TE9106W. The sequence continues at coordinate 17,153 of NZ_JBSSFA010000006.1, read as the reverse complement.
CTCCCTTGCATCGTAGAAGCCAATCGCCCAATGAACGAGTCTGGTCCATACGTGGCAATTAAATCAGTCGTAATACTTAAACCAGCAGAGCCCGAAATAGGACGTATAAGTGCTAATGGAACAATTTCTGCTGGGACATGAATTAGATCTAACACCGGCTTCATTACTGATATCATTGCATCTAATGCACCTGAAGCTCGAAATATAGAAATAGATACGAGCATTCCAACCATAAACGGTAAAATGGAGATTGCAATTTGAATCCCTTCTTTTCCTCCCTCAACGAACGATTCATACGTCGGAACTTTCTTTATCGTTCCATATAAAAGGATAAAACCAATGACACAAGGAATTACCCATAATGATATCGTATTGACAATGCTCATTTTTTCCGCCCCTTCCTACTCCTTCTTCGGTAAAAATAGCGGTCAATCCAAATCGCTCCGATCATAGAGAGTACTTGTGCAATGAATGTTACCCCAACGATTTCGGTGGGATTTGCTGATTCATACGTCATTCGAATCGAAATGACGGTCGTAGGAATTAAAGTAATCGCTGATGTATTTAATGCTAAAAACGTTACCATAGAACGGCTCGCCGAATCCTTCCCTCCATTTAATTCTTTCAATTGTTCCATCGCTTTAATGCCAAGAGGGGTCGCTGCATTACCTAAACCAAAAAAGTTTGCCATCATATTTGATAAAATAAATCCCATTGACGGATGATCCTTCGGTATTTCTGGAAACAACCTTTTTACTATCGGCATAAAAAGTGCCACTAACTTTTTTAGCAATCCGGCTTCCTCTGCAATTTTCATTAAGCCGAGCCAAAATACTAAAACACTAATCAGTCCTATACAAATCGTTACCGCATCTTTTGCTCCATCAAATACAGCTTTATTTATTTCTTCCATCGTTCCATTTATCATCGCATACACAATCCCAATGACAGCCATCGCTACCCATACGAGATTAACCATCGTTCCCAACACCTATCATGTAAGAAAAAATTTCTTTCACATTATTCCAGTACATTCCCGTTGTAGCTACTAACTTTCGTTTACTATAAAATAAATTCCGTTCTCCAACTTTCTCATTGCCAACATAAACGTCTGTCTTTCCAACCTTTACTCCATCCACAAGCTTTGCACTTTTATCTAGTTCAACTTTTAATACTACGCTCTTTTTTTCTTCTTCAGTTAAAGGTACTGAAAAACTATTTTTCGTATAAACATGATTGGCGTATTTCTTTTCGGTTATTTCAGCAAGTGCTCCTTGTCCTAAAACTTTTGTTTGTGCGAAACGGTCAAAACCTTTATCAAATAAATTCATATGATCATCCCAATCACTAGAAGCGCTCAAAGTTACGACAATTAAATCTAGTTCATCTTTTGATGCTGTTGTAACAAGCGTTCTTCCTGCTTTCTTCGTAAAACCTGTTTTTCCCCCTGTTGCAAATTCATAATAAGACGTCACAAGTTTATGTTTGTTTTTCCACGGATAATCCCACGAATCTGATTTATACGTTTTTGTTCCAAAAATTTTCTTAAAAGTCTCGTTCCCCATTGCATATCTCGTTAAAAGTGCCATATCATAGGCCGACGAATAATGAGATCCATCTCCATCCAAACCGTGTGGGTTTGAAAAGTGAGTATCTTTCATTCCAATCTGTTTCGCCTTTTCATTCATTAAATATACGAACCCTTCTATACTCCCTCCTACATTTTCAGCAATTACTTGTGCTGCGTCATTACCAGATCTAAGCATAAGTCCGTATACTAAATCCTCTAATTTCACTTTTTGTCCAGGCTTTAAATAAATTGCTGAGCCTTCCACTCTCACTGCTTCATTACTAACCGAGACCATTTCTTTCATTTTTCCTGATTCAGCAGCTAATAAGGCTGTCATAATTTTTGTTATACTAGCAATTTTTTGCGGCTCATGTTCTGCTTTTCCGTATAATACACGTCCAGAATGTTGTTCCATTAATACAGCATTACGAGCACTGACATTGCTGTTCATCTTTGCATATGTAGGAATTGGCATAACGCTTGCATAAATAATAAGAAGCGTTATGATTACACAAATTCGTCTCATATTTCCCCCCACGTCCTTTTGGCACTTTTTGTACAAGTGTATGCTTGGCCTTTTAAAATATGAACGAAATCTCCTTCTCCTTCCAATAAAAAAGACGCAGAAAACCTGCGCCTAATACGGTGTCCATTCAATTTGTTTTGCACTTTCAAATCTTTTTTCGACATCAGGCCAATTTACTACATTCCACCAATTTTTTATATATTCATCTTTACGATTTTGGTATTGTAAATAATACGCATGTTCCCACACGTCTAATACAAGGAGCGGTATCGTATCCCATTGTGTAAATAATTGATGAAGTGTACTCTGCAAAATTTCTAACCTTCCAGATCGTGGCACCCAAACGAGAATTGCCCAGCCTGATCCTTCCACTTTAGAAGCTGCTTCTGTAAAATGTTTTTGAAAACGTAAGAAACTTCCAAAATCTTGTTCAATCCGGTGTGAAAGAGCCCCTCTTGGACTTCCGCCTCCACCTTTTTTCATGTTATTCCAAAATATTGTGTGCAGGTAATGACCAGATCCATGAAAAGCAGCTTCTCTTTCCCAATGCTTAATTAAATCAAATTGATTTGTTTTTCTCGCTTCTTCCATCATCTTCTCCGCTTTATTTAATCCTTCTACGTAACTACGATGATGTTTATCATGGTGTAACATCATAATTTCTCTAGAAATATACGGTTCTAAGGCGTTATACGGATACGGTAATGGTGGGAGTGTATGTCCTCCAATTGGAACAGCTCGTTCACTATCCCCTCTTTCACATAGTTCATATTCCTCTTCTCCCTGTACAAATACTTCTTGCAAATGATGCTGAATATGTTCTACATCATCACTTATTTCATACATAAACTCTGCATCTGTGTCGTACTCATGTTCTTTCATACGATCTAATAACGTTTGAATTTTATAAGCAAGCATATGGACATCATACACTTCCATTGCACGGCTATCTAATACGTGAAGAACACTTTCACACCAGCTTTCTACTTCATGAAAGTAATCTGTAAATACACCTTGCTGACTCATGTTACACCTCCTTAATGCTATCCCCTTAAATATATTCAAAGGAAATCTCTTATATAACTGTACAAAAGGAAAAGAAGCTAAGTCCCCTCAGCTTCTTTTTCGCAGTTAATATTTGTGTAACATCTTTGTTTGATAATCCGTCTCATAATATTCTAATTCTTCACGCATCAATTGGAATTTACCCTCTAAGCTCTTCATTACTTCCTCTACAGATGCAGGTGGTGTTTGTTGAAAAACAATGGAGTTTTTCCCTGTATAAGCAGATCGACTATTTTCATACCAATAATCACTTTTTGGTGAGAAAAATTCTGCAATTACTTGATGGTAAATCTTATATAAGGTTTTTTCAGCTGCTGTCTTTCGAAATGGCTGGCTATTTAACAAAACAAAACATGCATCATGCCCTTCTTCACAAAAAACGAGAAGACGTCTCATTGATGCTAATAGTCCTTTATAATATTGCTCGTTTCCTGCTGGAGTTTCTTCTAGTAAAGAAGGTAACGTATGATAATTCACATAATTGGTTATCAAAGTAATAGCATCTTCTAAAAATATAGAAACTTGTTCTGTTTGATTCTCAACCATCAAATTAGACATTTTCCTCTCTCCTTTGCCATTTCACGATATTTCTACTCTTTTATTTTTATGTAATTCAGCCAATATTTCTTGTACTTTCAACAGCGTTTCTTTATCAAAATATTGTTGAAATTCTTCTATATTATTTAAATACAAACGTTTTTGCGTACAGAGCTCGTTCTCTTTTAGTAAACAGCATATCGCTACAATATCCCGTAAATGTATGTCTTGTTCTTCTACTTTACATACTGTATTTCCTTCAAAAAGAGTAATTTCTTGTAAAACTTCTTCAAAATATCGAACATATAAAACAGAAAAAGTTCTTTCTTTATTATTTAATATATATGTCACTTCAGATCTATTAAAAAAATCTTCTGATGTATTAGGTTTTGCTTTCTCTAACTCATATCCCGCATAACCTATTATAATCATTTACTTCCCCTCTCTTCCTTCTTTCAATTTATTTTAACTTAATTTTCTGACAAACGAAATACTCTTTCAAATATAATCCTTATAAAAAATAGCTTCCTTATACAGGAATTTACCTTTTTATTTTTCTTGAAGTTTGTCATAATAATATTATTGTCTCAGTTTTCTTATACAAGGAGAGTTGTATTTATGTCGTTTTCATGGAAACGTTTCTTACAAATCGGGAAAATTATCTTCCCATTTGTTGTATTAACAATTGTATTCTTTCAAGCAAAAAAAGAATTAGCAGGCATTTCTTTTTTAGAAGCAATCAATACAATTAAAAATATTCCAACCGGAGGAGTCTTTTTAGCAATTACACTTGGTGCATTTGCCGTATCCACAATGTTCTTTTATGACTATGTTATGCTTCGTTATTTAAAAGCTGATATACCAGTCCAAAAGATTTTTCGTATCTCATGGATTGCTAATACCTTAAATGGATTTATTGGATTTGGTGGTCTCGTTGGAGCAGGTGTACGCACAATGCTTTATCGTCCATACATAAAAGAAAATGGCAAACTTATTAAAAGTATCGCTTGGATGACAACCGCTTTTATTAACGGACTAGCTATTCTTTCGTTCCTCGGTCTTATCGGAATATTAGACACAAGTTTTATTTTGCATGAAAAACCGTGGCTATGGCCTGTTCTTATCTTCTTCGCTCTTTTCGTCCCTATATACATTGGCTTCTCTAAACTAAAAAATAGAAAAACGAAGCAAGCGGAAGGACAAGATGAAGGAGAAGAAGAAAAAAATCCAACTGTTTTATACTCATTAGTTTCATTAGTTGAGTGGGTATCTGCTGGTATTGTTATGTACGTCATATTAATATTATTTGGGATCGATATCGAATTTCAAAAGTTTTTAGGTGTGTATGTAATTGCTGCTTTAGCTGGTGTTGTTAGTCTTGTACCTGGTGGACTTGGTTCATTTGATCTTGTCTTCTTAACTGGGCTCGGACAGTATGGCATTGATACAGGCGTATTACTACCTGCTATGTTATTATATCGCCTTGTCTATTACATTTTACCGTTCTGCCTTGGTCTTATTTTTGCAGCTTTTGAAATGACAGGCGTGGCCATTAAAAAGTTTGAAGATAAGCCTTTTATTGCGCCTGCACTAGAAACAACTGGTGTTATATGGACTTTGCAGCGTGATTTTCTAGGAAAACTAGGTTCATGGGCCTCTGCAGCTTTAACAGTATTTGCTGGACTAATGGTTATTTTATCGACCATTCTACCGACAAGTATAAACAGAGCACACGCCTTACATATTCTAGCTCCAAAACATCTTATTCAATTTTCTTTTAGCTTATCACTAACATTTGGTATTCTCCTCCTGATCCTTTCACGAGGCATATATTATGGAACAAAGCGTTCTTACTATATGACGATTATTTCTTTAATCGGAGCAGCCATCTTTAATACGCTAAAAGGGATTGATATTGAAGAAACGTTTATTTTATTAATTGTACTCGCTGTATTATATATGCTTCGTAAAAGATTTGTACGCGAGAAAATGGAAGTCTCACTTTCTGATATCGTAAAAGTTTTTATATTCTTACTTATAACTTTATATTTATATAAAAACTTAGGTATTTTATTTGCAGGTGCAAAAGAAGCTTTTAAACCTGATTTTGTCGTTCGTAATATTACGCAAGTGAAACGAAGTGCATTAGCTGCTGCCTTTTTCGTTCCTACATTTTTACTGATTGGCTCACTCATTACTAATCGTTATCGAAATGAATTTCCCGGGCAACCAGCTAATGATAAGAGATTGCAAAACTTTTTAGATGAACATGGCGGAAATGTACTTAGTCATTTAGGATTTTTAGGTGATAAACAATTCTTCTTCAGTAGCGATGGGAAAGCGCTCCTTCTCTTCTCTATAACTGGAAAACGTCTTGTTGTGCTAGGTGATCCAATTGGAGATCCTTCCTCCTACCGTACTGTGTTACAGGAGTTTTTAGCTGAGGCTGATCGATTTGGATACATTTGTGTATTCTACCAAATCGAAAGTAAATGGATGAGTTTATATCATGATTTCGGTTACAACTTCTTTAAGCTTGGTGAAGAAGCTGTCGTTGATTTGAACACATTTACAATAACAGGAAAAAAACGCGCCGGTATGCGAGCAACTTTCAACCGTTTTGAACGAGAGGGCTATACATTCTCTATTCACCAGCCACCGTTCTCAAACGAATTATTTGAAGAATTACGAAAAGTTTCAGATGCGTGGCTCGGTGGAAAAAAAGAGAAAAGTTTCTCACTCGGATACTTTGATCATGAATATATTAGCCGAGCACCTATCGCTACATTATCTGATGCAGATGGAAAAATCATCGCATTTACAACTTTTATGCCAGTATATCAAGACGGATCATTGTCTGTTGATTTAATGCGGTATTATCCAGATGCACCTAGCGGCATTATGGATGCCATTTTCATCCACCTATTCCAGTGGGCAAAAGAAAATGAATACCACTCCTTTAATATTGGCATGGCGCCACTTTCAAATGTAGGTTTATCGACACAATCTTTCTGGTCTGAACGAGTTGCTGCTGCCATCTTTAATAATGTTCGTTATACATATAGTTTCAGCGGATTACGACATTTTAAAGAAAAATATAAACCAGCATGGAGCGGTAAATATTTAGCATTTAGAAAGAATCATTCTTTACCAATTACAATGCTCTCTGTAACAAAATTAATAGGAAAAAGGAAAAACAGCTAACTATTTAGCTGTTTTTTCTTTTTTGAACTTGTACAATGAATTCTTTTTCATATTTCTTTCCATTTATATAGAAATCTCCCCATATTTTATACGTTCCTTCAGCAGGAAATGTAATGCGATATTGTAATTGCTCATCTGTATCAACAGGGATTGCATATAAAAAGTTTTCTCTCGTTTCATCCACGATATAGAGCGCCTCCACTTCTCCTCTCTCTGCATGTAGTTTCAATTTCTCACCCTTTTTCGCTTGAAATTGAAATGTTAACGTCACTGGCTCATTCGGATGCAATGCACCAAATAAAAGAGAAACTTCATACTCCCCTATTTTTTTTGTAAGTACACTATCGATTGGAAATTTTACTTTTTTCTTATTTTTCTCGTCTATTTCTTTCCCAAAACCTTTCTTCGCAAATGATTGCACAGACTTATTTTTGTCTTCATATAAAAATATTGTATATCCTTCATCTTTCGATATTTTAGAAGATACTTTATATGATCCATTTCCTGCGAATGTAGGTTTCATTTGTTGTACATGTTTTAATTGTCCGTCTACAATAACTGCACGAATTTGATCATTCACACCACGAACTTCGTTATTTTTATTATTTAGTAATTGAAACGAAATATCTACTTTCTCATTTCCTTTTCCGTATGACACATCCCAGTTCACTTCCTGAATAGCACCTACAGTCTCTGTAGTTTCTTGATACTTTTTTATGTAAAATCCTCCTACTACAATAAATAACAAAGCAACAAATCCAATGACAAGATTTTTCAAGACATCACCTACTATTTTTATTGTCTCTGTTCATACAAAACTTCTTACTTATATATTCTAGATTGTGATTTATGAAATCCTCCTGTTTTGCACATATTACAAATAGTCAACTACCCCCACTGAGATAAAACATTTCAGTGAGGGCTTGAGTTAGAACACTAGGTCTTTTCATCTATCGCTAGACAGTTGACGCTCTAGCATCCATGCTACCTTATGGTAACACCCCAAGTATGTTTTTGGTTGGTACTGGCAACGAACGATCGTTTTCCCACTTGCACCACCCTTTCGAAAAAGAGCAGTTCTTCCTTATGAAAGAAGCCACCACTCAGATGAATCTGGCGTGTACTACAAGCCCCGACAAGTCGGGTACACATGGATGGTTGACACACCCACTAAGCTATGCGCGAAGCAACAGCCTTACGTTTTTGCACTTCTAATAGAATCGGCGTTTTTACTTTGAGATTGCCATCCAATTCTACAACTTGTGATTTTTGCAATGTATTCAGCGCACCATTAATATCCGCATGAATACATGTTCCTGCTTTACTTTGATACAGACCACGAGTAATTCGTTTGCCGCTAAAATAATATTGGGCTCTATTATCCTTAGACCAAACTGGAACCGGGTCTTTGTCTAGGAAACTGGCTTTTGAAGTATAGCTTTCTTCTTGTTTGAAAAATCGGATACCTTCTTTTATACATTTATTCTCAATTGCTGCAATCAGTTTATGGAACGGGATTTGAACAAACTTTTGATTATTCTTTTTCCCCATATGAGAGTTTTGTTTCCAACCAGCGTTATCCCCTACAACAATCGTATCTATATCGGATTCTTTCACTTTTTTGAACAATAGGCCTACCGTTTGTGCAATGTAACCGTTTATTTGTCTTTCTCGTTTATGCCAAAGTGCGGCCATTTTATTCGTTACAATACGTTTTGAAATTCCATTGTCCATATTTTTCTGCCCTAGATTACATATCATTTTGTTGAAGTATTGATTTATGGATTTTAGTTTTTTTCCATCAATTAAGAAGGCATCACCTGTATTGGTCACGCAACTTACTAATCTATCTACACCTAAATCGCAACTCAAAGCGTTACTCGTAGTCATGGATTGTTGCTTCATTTGAGAAACGTGCATTTCATATGTATAATGCACCTCAAAGAACCGACCTTTTTGCTTCGGTACAATCTCAATGTAGGAGATTTTTTTATTTCTTAAGTTTTTAGGCATACGTATTTTAATGGAACCTAATTTTTTTCTGAATGCAACACTCATCGGAATCATCCAAAACCCGTTCTCATCCACTTTTGGAACTTGATAGATTTCAATAATTCGTTTGTCGGTGGAATGAGAATAATTTGGAAACTTCGGACGACCTGTGAACTTCTCAGGATTTTTCTTCCACTGTTCCAATGCTTTAAAAAAGCTCTTCACTTCTGTAAACAAGGCTCTACGAATCGCTTGAACAGAGTTTGACTGAATACCCCAGTAGTTCATATCGGCTTGCATGGCAGTGTCCACTTCTTTTACAGTAGCCATTTTATTGTGGTTCAAATAACTTTGTTTCATCGTGTACAACCCAACATTTCGCAATGCCTTTGAACTATGTGACATGCGCTGAAGTAAACGAAATTCTTGTGCAGTCAGGTAAGCTCGTCCGATATTTTGCTTCTGCGTGAAACGTCGCAGCGTTTCCCTTTTCTTTTGCTTCCGTAATACTTTCACTGCTTTCTTTTTAGCCATTGTTTTCACCACCTTTCTTAAAGAATTAACTTATTCATTCCTTTTGGTGCAAGTAACAAAACGATTATAATTATCCAATTTCGTTATCTTAAGATATATTCCCTCCTTATTTCCGACATATTGTAAGACAAAAAGAAACAAATATTCCCCCTGGGAAAATTGTTATAAGCGAAACAAAAGAGTTCAGCCTTATTGACTGACGGCAATTCATCTCCACCTGAATTGTTGGGTTTCACCCGTAACACAAATCAGATGGAGTCTTCCTGCCGAAAAGGATAAAAAGATTTTAATTAAAAGGATTCGTAGTGTATAATGCAAATGATATTGATTTCTATCAATACATTATAAGGAGGACTTTTCATGAGTGTACATATTGAAGCAAAACAAGGCGAAATTGCTGAATCTATTCTATTACCTGGTGATCCATTACGTGCAAAATATATTGCTGAAACATTTTTAGAGGACGTTACTTGCTATAATAACGTTCGTGGAATGTTAGGATTCACTGGAACTTATAAAGGAAAACGTGTATCTGTTCAAGGTACAGGTATGGGTGTTCCTTCTATTTCTATTTATGTTAACGAGTTAATCCAAAGCTACGGAGTTAAAAATTTAATTCGCGTTGGAACTTGCGGTGCTATTCAAAAAGATGTAAAAGTACGTGACGTTATTATTGCAATGACAGCTTGTACGGATTCTAATATGAATCGTTTAACATTCCCAGGTTTTGATTTTGCACCAGCTGCAAACTTTGATCTTTTAAAGAAAGCTTACGATGCTGGAACTGAAAAAGGCTTACACGTTCGTGTTGGTAACGTTTTAACAGCAGATGTATTTTACCGTGAAAGCATGGACATGGTTAAAAAACTTGCAGATTACGGTGTACTAGCAGTAGAAATGGAAACAACTGCTCTTTACACATTAGCAGCGAAATACGGTGTAAATGCGTTATCTGTATTAACAGTAAGCGATCACATTTTCACTGGTGAAGAAACAACATCTGAAGAGCGTCAAACTACATTTAACGAAATGATTGAAATCGCTTTAGATGCAGCAATTCAACAATAATACATTAAAGAACTCGTCATACGTCTGTCGAGTTCTTTTTATGTGACTTTTTATGAAAAACTACTTTCGGAAGAGACAGATTTTCTCCTCTACTTTTTTGTAACGTTTGTTATAATAAAGTAATCATTTACAGTATTTCTCACAAGAGGTGACGCAGTGAAAAACAGAAGTATCGTCTTTAAACTATTTCTATTAACATCAACATTATTTACAATCATATTCCTCCTTTTTTTCCTAGGGCAATCTCTATTTTTAGAAAAATTTTATATCAATAAAAAAGTAAAAACCGTTCAAACTGCTTTTGAAAAATTCGTAGCTAATTATGAAAAAAGCGAAAAAGATCCTGAGGAAGTTAGAAAACTAAAACAAGAATTCCATGATAAAACAAATGCTGACATGCAATTTTTAAATACGAATGGCATTATTAAAAGCGACAACAATTACTACATTGAAGTATTTAATCCTAAAAATCATGAAACATATTCCATTCCGCTTAATAATCTTTTAACACCCGAAGAATATAAGAAATTCGAAAACTTAGGATTGAAAAAAGACGATGTGATAAACGTCGTCGGTTTGCTACAAAACAACACAATAACACCAATAAAATTGACAACAAATTATAATCGTTGGCAAAACGAATATACCAATTCAGATTTTTCATCTATTAGTGGTAATCCTTCTAAAAATAGACTTACAAACCGATACAAAACTGTTACTCAAATTGAGTTTACTGGTACTATATCTAAGCTACAGCTTCCATCGAAAGCCGAGGTTCGTCTTGCAAATGATATTGAAACATTACAAGCCGTTCAATATTTTGCAGAGCTTATTAGAAATGGCACTGCTAACTCGCAGCAATTAAACACTTATATCATAGATAGCGGGGAGAATATAAAGAATAGTATCTTTGTAAAACCTATTATAGAAAATGGAGAGATTACAGAATATGCTTTTGCGATAGCATCCTTACAACCTGTTAATGAAGCGATGCTCGTTTTGAAAGATTATTATGTTTATGCCTTAATCATCGTATTTCTCGTAATTATTTTGTTATCCTTCTACTACTCAAAAATCATTGTGAAACCATTAATTAAAATGAATCGCGTTACAAAGAAAATGGCCAATTTTGATTTTAGCGAGAAATTACCTGTAACAGCAGACGATGAAATTGGCGGACTTTCCGGTAGTATTAATACGTTATCTGTAAACTTAAAAGACCGAATCGATCGGTTAAATGTTGCAAACACAAAACTACAACAAGATATTGAACGTGAACGTCAATTAGAGAAAACGCGAAAAGAATTCATTTCTGGTGTATCACACGAATTAAAAACACCACTCAGTGTAATTAGAAGTTTCGCAGAAGGAATTAAAGATGGTGTTAGTAAAGATACGACATATTACACAGATGTTATTTTAGAAGAAACAGAAAATATGAACAGACTTATTGTTGAAATGTTAGAATTAGCAAAATTAGAATCAGGTACGTACAAACTAGATATGACGACATTCTCCATCGGTGAATTAATTCAACAAGTCTATACAAAGTTATTATTTAGCATGGAAGAAAAGCATTTACAAGTGAACATAGATGTAAACTCGTCTATATTTGTGAAAGCAAATCGTAGTCGTATTGAGCAAGTGGTTGTGAACTTACTTAGCAATGCAATTCGCTATACGCCAGAAGGAGAAAAAATACAAGTCTCCGTTATAACAATGGAAGATACAGTAAAAATCGAAATCGAAAACACAGGAAATCCTATCCCAGAAGAAAGTCTTGAAAAAATTTGGGATCGCTTCTACCGTTTAGATGCATCTCGTAGCCGTCATACTGGTGGTACTGGTCTCGGTTTATCTATTGTTAAAAATATTTTAGACCTCCACCATGCCGAGTATGGTGTATATAATACGACTAATAGTGTTGTATTCTACTTTAATTTACAAAAAGTAAAAGAAGTCAAATAATTTGTCTTAATTTCACTAGGAGTTCACATGAAATTCACACTCTCCCTTTATAGTTAGAAACAAGTTAATCCTTTCCTTTACACATATAAAAGAGGAGAGTGCGTGAAATGAAACAAGCAGGACAACCTATTCAAAATGAAAAACAATTAGAAACTATCAAAAATATACTTTTACAATCTTCGAAACGTGATGGCTTATTATTCGTATTAGCTGTAAATTCTGGCTTAAAAGTAAGTGAAATCTTACAATTAAAAGTTAGTGATGTAATCGATGAAAACGAAAATGTTCGCCATTCCATTTTATTTTACAATGAAAAAGTAAAAAAACATAAATGGTTCGCTGTAAATGAAGACTTACAGCACGCAATCGAAGACTACATGAAAGAACGTAAAACTTGGAAACGCAATGAACCATTATTAAAGTCTCAAAAAGGAACAAAATCTATTACGAGACAACATGCGTGGTACATTTTAAACAAAGCTGCAAAAGAAGTTGGATTAGAAGGGATTAGCTCACATACACTTCGAAAAACTTGGGGATATTGCGCATACAAATCAGGTGTTGATATCGCATTTTTACAACACTTCTTTGATCATAGTACTCCATCAAAAACTTTAAAGTATATCGGTATTGCTTAATAATTCTTATACATAAAAAAGGTTACCATTTATAAATGGTAACCTTTTTTATGTTTCACATTCTCTTTTCTTGTCTCTCCTATACTGTAGTGGTACTCTAATAATAAGGGGGAGAAATTATGAACACTTTAACAATTGAATTACCAAAAGAAACGGCTGAAAAACTTGATTTATTAAAACAAGCTTATGAAAAGAAAACAGGTGCTTCTATTTCGGAGAGTACTCTTGTTCAAACACTTATCTCAAAAGAATTTATCCAAGCGATAACTCCTTTTGATTTACAACAATTCATCACTGAAAAAGAACAGCATTAATGCTGTTCTTTTTTTATACGTTATCAGGGGTTTGCCAGAAATTCACCTCTAAACAATTCATTACTCCAGCCAAACTTCTATTAGGAATCTCCCTATCGTTACTATCTCATAGAAAGTTTTTTATTTATTTTTAGGAAAACTATTGACAATGATAATGATAACCATTATCATTTATTACGAAGCCAACAATTGATGAATCAACCAAACGCTCAGTAACATTGTTACCCCTCTTTTTCATATAGAAAGGCACTGTACATTCCCCCTGTTTGTACAGTGCCTTTCTTGTTTATTATCACTCAAACAAATTTAATTGCTCAGGCTTTGGCTCACCATATGTAATGTTCATCATTTTCATAAGCTGTTTCGCATTATCAGCTGCATCTCCGCCTGAATTATTGTTAAATAGTACATATATGTCCTTTGTCTTCTTTTTTAATTGTTCTAGTCTTTCTACCCATTCTTCTAATTCTTTATTGTTATAGCGATATAAGCAACGAACCGCTCTCCAATTTTCTCCTTTATCAAGCCAGCCATGAACATTCCGGCCATGAAAGCGTATTAACACCATCTCTGCACTCGTTACTTCTAATACGAGCGGTACTGACCCCATCCCTGCCTGTGGCTCATCACAAATTGTATGAATCCATTTCTCCTGCTCTAGAAACTGTAACGTCTTATCTCTCATTTCTGGATAAAACCATGTTTGATTTCGAAATTCTATCGAACATGGCAAACCTTCCATTTTTTCTTTCGTATATCGGAGAAAATCTACATTTTTCTTTTTACAATCAAACCATGGTGGATATTGAAATAAAATTGTTTTTAATTTACTAGCTTCAATTAAAGGAAGAATAGATTGTTTATATACATCAAACATCTCATCGAACGTAGAAAAAGGAATCTCTCCTTTCATATGTCCTGTCATTCCTTGATATGCTTTTACGATAAAAGAAAAATCTTTCGGTGTTTCCATTGCCCATTTTGTATAATTTCGTTCAGGTTGCATCGCATAAAATGAACTGTCCACTTCTACTATAGGAAAATACTCACTATATGTTCGTAATTTATTTCTATTTTCATAGGGGTCTATATATAAAGAATCATGATCTCCCCACCCTGTTACTCCAATGAAAAGCAAATATATTCCTCCCTTTTTCACTTCACTTTCTATCCATTCTACCCACTTTCTGAACACTTTGACCAATCAATTTCATTAAGTAGTCCCATCTTTAAGAGTATTCGTATAAAAATATGATATACTAGATGGAAGAATTTTTAAATTGAGGGGTTATTTATTTATGCTTCCAAACGATGATATTATATCTCATGAAAAACGAATAGAAGAACTAGAGAATAAAGTACGTTTTTATGAAGAACTTGTAAATCAATTACCACATCATTTCACATATAAAAATCCACATATTGGTTTACAAATAAAGAAAACGAGATCGACTCATTCCATTCAAAACATACAAAAAGAGAATAAAGAGGCTGACTTTCAACTTACTTGCGATTCATTATTTTTATTTAAACAACTTGAAACATACTTTATTCATATTTTTGATGCTTTTTCACATCATGTAACCTTTGTTGATAATAAAGGAAATATAACTTTATGTAATCAGGCTGCAGCAGATGATTTTGGTGTAGTACGAAATGATATAATTGGAAAACCAATTCAACAATTACTAAAATTGCCTGAAGAAAAAATTAAAGCTCTAGAAACATTAAGAACAGGCACAGAAATATATAATGAAGAAGTTTTAGACAAAAACTATGGCATTTTAAATAACCGAATTATTCGTGATTATAACGGAGAGATTTT
Organism: Bacillus sp. TE9106W; assembly: GCF_054062215.1. Lineage (NCBI taxonomy): Bacteria > Bacillati > Bacillota > Bacilli > Caryophanales > Bacillaceae > Bacillus > Bacillus sp. TE9106W. Next base: position 1,912 of record NZ_JBSSFA010000006.1, on the reverse strand, counting down.
TAGGGTTATTAGTGTTTTTCATTATTTAAACACAGAACGTGATGCAGAAAAATTTTCGTTAGCAGGGCGAATCGCGGCTGGTATTGCGCATGAAGTACGTAATCCTCTTACAACCGTACGAGGATATTTACAATTTTTACAAGAAAATGTTTCTCCATCTAATAAAGAACTATTTAAAAACTTACTTATTCCTGAATTAGATCGCGCAAATAGTATCATTACAAAATTTTTATCTATTTCAAAAACACGTGAATTTACAAGAGAACCCTTTCCCATTAATACGTTTTTACGTGAGTATATTCAACAGTTACTAGCTAGCGAAGTCTTTTTACATAACATTTCAATTGATTATAATTTTTCTACCGAATTAGATGATATTTTAGTTCATATTGATCGTCATGAACTTGTGCAAGTTTTTTTAAACTTATTCCAGAACGCTGTCGATGCTCAAGGAGAAAAAAAACTTTCTATACAAATCACTAGTTACCGCCTTGATAATTTTGTTCGTATTACTTTCACTGATAATGGGACTGGTATTCCACCAGCGATTCAAGAATATATCTTTGATCCATTCTTCTCAACAAAAGATTCCGGCACAGGTTTGGGCTTGTCAGTAACGAAAAAAATTATTCAAAATCATAATGGTACATTAAAAATGACTAGTAATGAAGATGGTACTACTTTTACTATTTCAATTCCAATCTTACCTAAAACAGCCCTTGAAAGATTAAATTAATACATATAAAAAACTGCATGTCAATTGTTAATCCTTCAACAATTGACATGCAGTTTTTTATGTTGAACTTCTCTTCTTTACATTCTATACCTTACTTACTTTTTGCTAAGTGGGACAATTTCTTATTTTTTTAGAAATGGTAGTTTGTCCATTACGAATTCAGTATAAATTTCATTTTAATATATAGTAATGACTATTGATTCTATGAAAGAAAGGAATGAAAAGATGAACAATAAAAATAAAGGAAAAGTATTTTATGGTAATGATTGTTGCGAAGTAAGAGCTTGTAGTCATATTAACATCTCTAAGTCCGAACTTACAGAATTCGTTAGACTTCTTCAAGCTCTTGGCCAAGCTATTCAAGCTGTCTTTCAGAACCCTTCTCAAACTAATATCGATAACTTGATAGCTGCGCTCAATAACTTACAAAAGTTCCTCAATTGCTTAGATTTATCCCCAGCACAAAAACAAATTGGAAATTCTATCATTGCTAATTTATTAACTATTTTAAGAACAACACCTTTCTCATGCGGAGCATTATACGTTGAGCTACAAAGCTTGCTTAATTATTTATTGTATATCGCTAAGTTATTCAAAGTAGATTGTTGTACGATTGACAAACTAGTTAGACTCATAACAGAGATCCAAACTATTCTAGTTCAATACGGATCAGGTTGCCTTGGAGGCGGAGGCGCAACAGGTGCTACTGGTGCTACTGGCGCTACTGGGCCTCAAGGGCCGGCGGGTGCTACTGGTGCTACTGGGCCTCAAGGACCAGCGGGGGCTACTGGCGCTACTGGACCTCAAGGACCTCAAGGTGCTCAAGGACCAGCAGGTGTTCAAGGTGCTACTGGACCTCAAGGACCTCAAGGTATTCAAGGACCAGCGGGGGCTACTGGCGCTACGGGGGCTCAAGGACCGGCAGGGGCTACTGGCGCTACGGGGGCTCAAGGTGCTCAAGGACCAGCGGGGGCTACTGGCGCTACTGGTGCGCAAGGTGCTCAAGGACCTCAAGGTATTCAAGGACCAGCAGGGGCTACTGGACCTCAAGGGCCTCAAGGTGTTCAAGGACCAGCAGGTACTACTGGCGCTACTGGTGCGCAAGGTGCGCAAGGTGCTCAAGGGCCAGCGGGTGCTACTGGCGCTACTGGTGCGCAAGGTGCTCAAGGGCCAGCA